>DOCD01000052.1:20889-39557 GCA_003503945.1 Clostridiales bacterium
CGGGGCCGTTCGGCTCCTCGCGGTTAAAGGTTATTGTTTATCGGTATTTTCGCTGTCGTCGCTTTTTTCGGGAGCGATTATTTTAGGCATCTTCAAGCCCGCCATCGAATACAAATCGTCGAGAGGGGGGAGGGATTTGAGCATGCCCGAAACGAAGTTCGCGGTCGCGGTTTTACCGTCGCCGTTCTGTCCGTTGTCCCAGACGGTAACCTTGTCGATTTTGAGGTTCTTTATCGCTTCGACCTGCGTTGCGACAAGCGTTTCCATCTTGTCGGCAATCATAAGCCTTACGGCTTCGTCGGCTGTGCCCGCGGCTTTTACGAGCTTATCCATACCTTCCGCCTGCTTGGAAAGCGTTTCGAATACGCCGCGCGCCTCGGCTTCCATTTTCGCGTATATAGCGTCCGCTTCGCCGCGCGCCCTGCGGCGGATGTTTTCGGCTTCCGCGTCCGCCTCGATTTCGATTTTCCTCTTTTCGATTTCGGAAGCAACGATTATGTCGGCTTCCTTTGTCGCCTTTTCACGCGAGGCACGCGCAACTTCCGCCTGCTGCTCCGCGGCGTAGCTCTCTTCTTTCGCCTTTGCCGCCTGCACGTTTTCCGCGGTAACCGCAAGCTTCATGGCTTCCGCTTCCTTCTGGCGGAGGAGGGCTTTCGACTGCGCGATATCGGCTTTCGCCTTGTTTTCGCCCTCGATTGCCTTGCTTTCCGCGTCGGCTACGTTTATACGCTGCTGCATCTGCGCGTTGGCTTCACCGATAGCGCCCTTTCTGTTTTCTTCCGCGACCGAAATCCTCGCGTCGTTTATCGCCTTTGCCGCCGCTTCCTTACCGAGCGCGATTATGTATCCGCTTTCGTCGGAAATATCGGTTACGTTTACGTTAATAAGCCTTAACCCGAGCTTTTTGAGTTCGCCCTCGACGTTTCTCGAAATGGCTTCGAGGAATTTGTCGCGGTCGGTGTTGATTTCCTCTATGTCCATAGTCGCGATTACAAGACGAAGCTGACCGAATATGATGTCCTTAGCCAAATCGGATATGTCTTTAAGCTGCAAGCCCAAAAGCCTTTCGGCGGCGTTCTGCATAATCGCGGGGTCGGTGGAAATGCCGACGGTGAAAATGGAGGGGACGTCTATACGAATATTCTGCTTGGACAGCGCGCTCTTCAAATCCACGGAAATGGAAAGGGGAGTCAAGTCGAGAAAGGTGTACGACTGCACGAAAGGCATTACCAGCGACGCGCCGCCGTGTATACACTTCGCGCTGCGGTAAGTTCCGTCCTTGTTGGGCGAAATTTTACCGTAGATGACCATAATTTTGTCGGAAGGACATTTTTTGTATCTGGTAAGCACTACGAGTAAAAGCATAACCAGTACGAGAACGACTACGACGGCAACGATAATGCCTATCGTTCCGCCGACGGAAGCAAGTAAGTTTTTCATAAAATCTCCTAAAAATTATTTCACGAAAATTTGCTGCTGCAAATTTTCCGTGATTTTATATTGCTGTCGTGAAAACGCTTAACGCGCGAAATCAATCCGCGCTTGCGTTTTCCGGCGCTATTCTTTGTTAATATCTTCCGCAGGGCGGAAGTCGGGTTGTTCTTTTTCGATGCGCTTTACTACCGCGCATTCGTTTTCCGTCGAAACTATTTCAACCTGTTCGTCTACGGCGAGCCTTTCTTCGCAGTCGGTTACGGCGTCAAGCTCCATAAACCTGCCCTGCGCGTTCAGGGTTATTTTGCCGCGCCCGCTTCTCGTCGGGGGTACGGATACGTATACGGTCGCCTTCGTCCCCACGAGTTTTTCAATCTGAAATATTCCGTTGCATTGCAGTTTAAGCATTAGCCTGAACGCCGCGACCACGACAGCCATAGCCGCCGCGCCCGAAACAAGCGCGACTATTATTGAAAGCCATTGCTGCTTGTCGGAAGCGAGCGCGCAGGTTAAAAGCCCCGCCCAGCTGCCCACGGCAAAGAACGCGGTTATGCTTTTTACCGTGAATATGGATACGCCCGAATCGCCGTCGACGTCAATATCTCCGTCGCCGTCGACGTCTACGTCGCCGCCGAACGAGGAAAAGCACATAAGCACGACCTGTACTATCAGAAATACGGTGGACACTATCGCCAGCCAAAAATAAACTTGTTCCATTACGGACAGGTTCAAAAACCAGTCTTTCATTGTATAACCTCCGATATATTTAATAAACGCGAATTATGTCGGTTAAACGGATAATCGATAAAGTTTTATCGATTGCGCGCTTCTTTAAGTTGGTTTACGTATATATTATATACTATAATAACTTCAAAGGTCAACAGGGTGATTATGAAATATTTTGGTAACAAAATAATTATTGACAAAATACGTGCATATGCGTTAATATATTATAAAAGGAGAGGATAGTTATGGGTAAAATCTTATCCGACAAGGAAGCTAAGCTGCAAAAAAAGCTTATTCCCTTGAATATTTTCATATGTATACTATCGCTTATAGCGGCGCTTTCGCTGATTTTTTTGCCACTTATCGATATAGACGCGGGTAAAATTATAAATAATCCCGATTTTATGCAATACGTCGAGGATATGATAAACGAAACCGTCGGCGATACGGTCGAGGGAACGGAGCAGCAGGGCGTGGATTACAAGCCCGCCGTTGCCGCGGTCGTCAAAAAAGTGCTTTCGGAGGCGCAGGGCAATATCAAAATTACCCCGTTCGACGCCGCAAAGGTCGCTTTCGGCGGGGAGGATAAAGCCGCCGCCGTGCTCGACAGCCTGTTTTTCGGCGAGGGGGCGTTGGTAACCGGACTCATTGACGGGGTTGCCGACGGCGTGGCGGGGCTGTTTACCGCTGAAAACGAGAACGAACACCCCGTTATAGAGGATATTATCGTAGGGACGATAGCAACCTCGCTTATTTCGGGGCTAAGCGCGGAAAACGTTACGACCGAAAACATAAAGCCTGTCACCGCCGCGCTGCGGGAAATCAGCAACGTCACCGACGGCAACGTGGCGCCGGTAGTCGACGGCGTTATATCGAAAATCAGCGAAACGTTCGGCGACGCCGTCGTTATTTCCGAGGAGGAAAAGCTCGCGCTTACGGAAGAGGTGCAGGGCATTTACGATCTGGCGAAGGACGAGCTCGGAGAGGGCGCGACCGTGACTATGGAAACGCTTGTTTGCGTTGCGATTTCATCGAATGTGGATTTGTCGCAAATCAATCTTAACAAGATTTTCGAGGGAATGTTTTCAGACAACGAAAACAGGGGAGACCCCGAACAGCCGCCCGAAGGCGCCCCCGCGGGCTTTGCCCCCGCCGAGGGGGAACCCGCGGAAGAAAGGGTTACGGTGACAAGCTACGACGCGCTGTTGAAGCAAATGGGTTTTGACGAACAGTCGCTCAAAGAGGAGCTGCGCGCAAATCTCGAAAAGACGGTGAACGACAAGCTCGACGAAATCAAAATAGGCGAAAAATCTTTAAGGGATTGCGCGGATTATTACGTGTACGTGTTCTACGGCGGGCTCGCGTTCGCCGCGCCGTGGCTGATACTTTTCCTGTTCTCGTTTATACGCATGCTCGTCAAGAACAAGCGGTTTATGACGTGGTACGTCAAGCTTTACAGCTTTTTGCCCGGACTTGTGTTCTTCGTCGTGCCCATGCTCGCGCCGAGGCTTCTGCCCGTGATTAACCCCGAATTTATGCAAGGCGAAGCGGGCAAGCTTCTGCCCGCGGTGATCGGCGGGATATTCTCGTACACTTTCATAAGCGGAATTTGTTACATACTGCTGTGGCTGGCTTCGATTTTCTGGGCTTTCCCCGTCAAGAGGAAGATAAGAAAGGAACGCAAAGCCTGCAAGGCGGCGCAGAAAAACGGAACTTACAGCTATTACACCGATTTCGGCGAGGACGAAAAGGACAAGAAAGGCAAAAAGGGTAAAAAGGGCAAAAAAGGCAAAAAGGCGGCGGACGCGGGCTACGGCGGCGATATGTACGGAGGCGATACGTACGGCGGTAGCATATTCTCGGACGGTTACGGCGGCGACGGCAGCGGCTACGGCTCGTACGACGGTTACGGCGGCGACGGCTACGGAAGCTCCTACGACGGCGGGTTCGACGACCCTTACGACGGTGATTATTACGGCTCGGGCTACGATTCGTACGGTAGCGATTACGACGACGGTTACGGCTCGTACGGAGGCTCGATTTTCGACGACGATGACGACGATTACTGATAAATAAATATAACGCGGACGGCTTATTCGCCGTCCGCGTTCTCTTTTTCGTCCGATTTTTCTCTGTCGAGTTTTATTAAATAATCAAGTATGTACACTAAGCATATGACCCCCGCGATTGCGGTCAGTATCCAGAAGCAGGTATCCTGAAAGCGCCCCGAGCCCGTTTCGGCGACAAGGTTGCCGCCCACGTTGAAAAGGGCGTGGAGTATTACGCACAGCCAGATATTATCCGTTTTCAAAAGCACGGCGGAAAGCATTGCGCCTATTAAAAAGCTGTACCCCACCTGTAAGAGGGTCGCGCCGACGTTCGCGCCCGCGAATAAGTTCAAAAGGTGGAACAGCCCGAACACCGCGGAGGTTATCGCAACGGTAAGTAAATTTTTGTACGGCTTTTCCTTGAAGAAGTCGGCAACGGTCGGCTGAACAAGTCCGCGGAAAAGCGTTTCCTCCATTATGCCTACGGCAAAGCATTTTAAAACGAACAGCCAGACGAGGTCGGCGCGGGTGATTTGCGCGGCGCCCGAAATAAGCGCCGAATACGGAAAGTTTGCAAGCACTACAAAAATGCACGGCAGACACCATAAAAGCTGTTTCGGCAAAAGGCGGAGCTTAGGGATAAGCATAGCTCTCGCGCCGATAAGCGCGATAACCGCCGTGAACACCCCGCCCGTCACAAGCCGCAGTATTACGTCCTTCAACATATCGTCGAAGGCTTTATCCCCCGTAAATTTTATATCGACGAAATCAGCGGCAATCATAAGCGCGGCGGCAACGAATATGAGCGTGAGCGAAATTATTTCCTTGCAGTTGTTTTTAAATTTATTCATCGTAAATCAGTATAACAGACCCGCCCGCCGTTGTCAAGATGCAATTTTTATTGTTCGGAGGGCGCCCGAATGGATAAAGTCGGGCGCGATTTTTACGCGATTTTATTTAAAATTTACCTTTTATGTCAAAAAAAGTGCAGTTTATGAAAAAACACTTTTCTTTTTTATCACATTGTGTTACAATGTAGCAAGTTATAAAGGTTATTGCGCGCGCGTATTTTTCGCGCCGCATGCAGAAAAATAATTTATAAGGGTGATTGTATGGATAAGGAAAAGATTATCAGCGAAATGAGCGTCCGTCAGAAAGCGGACTTTCTGACGGGCAAGGATTTCTGGCAATCGAAGGACTATAAGGAGTGGGATATCCCCTCGCTGTTCCTTTCGGACGGGCCTCACGGAATCAGAAAACAGGCGGCGGCTGCCGACCATCTGGGGCTTAACGCAAGTATCCCCGCAACCTGCTTCCCGACTGCGGCTGCCATGGCCAACAGCTGGAACGACGAGCTCGGCGAAAAAATGGGCGAGGCGCTCGGCGAAGAGGCCGCGGCGCAGAAGGTCAACGTGCTTTTGGGCCCCGGAACCTGTATGAAGCGCAACCCCCGTTGCGGGAGGAACTTCGAGTACTTCTCGGAGGATCCCTATCTTGCGGGTAAAATGGCGTCTGCATATATCCGCGGTATCCAGAAAAACGGCACCTCCGCCTGCGTAAAGCATTTCGCCGCAAACAATCAGGAAGAGCGCCGCATGGTAAACGACTCGGTTATGGACGAAAGGACCCTCCGCGAAATTTACCTCACCGCTTTCGAAATGGCGGTCAAAGAGGGCGGCACCCGTTCGATAATGACCTCGTACAACAAAGTAAACGGCACGCACGCCGACGAAAATATTCACCTTCTGCGCGACATACTCCGCGGCGAGTGGGGCTACGAAGGCGTCGTTATTTCCGACTGGGCGGGCACCAACAATAAAGTCAAATCAACGATAGCAGGCTCCGACCTCGAAATGCCCGCGTGCAGATACGGCGCGGACGATATAGTCAAGGCGGTCGAAAGCGGCGAGCTGGATATCAAATACGTCGACGAAAGCGTTAGGAGGATACTTACCCTCGTAGAGCAGACGACGGGAGAGGGCAAAAAGGGCGAAAACGGCTTTAACGCAGATGAACACCACGCGCTTGCAAAGCAGTGCGCCGACGAAAGCATAGTGCTTTTGAAGAACGACGGCATACTTCCGCTTGCGGCGGAAACCAAGGTCGCGCTTATCGGCGATTTTGCGGAAACGCCCAGATATCAGGGCGCGGGTTCGTCGATAGTCAACCCCACCAAGCTCGACAGCCTTAAAAATACCCTTAAAGGCGTAAAGGTTATAGGCTACGAAAAGGGCTTCGACCGTTACGGAAAAGAGAAAAAGAAGCTTGTCAAAAAAGCCGTCAAGCTTGCAAAGCAGGCGGAGGTCGTAGTGCTTTGCCTCGGACTCGACGAAGTCAGCGAGGCGGAGGGGCTCGACAGAGAGCATATCAATATCCCCAAAAACCAGCTCGAGCTTTTCAAGCAGGTTCGCGTTTACGCCAAAAAACTCGTGCTCGTGCTTTCCTGCGGCAGCTCAGTCGAAACGGGCTGGTCGAGAAGCTCGGACGCAATCGTCTACGCATGTCTTACAGGTCAGGCGGGCGCGGGCGCCGTTGCCGACGTGCTCACGGGTAAGGTTAACCCTTCGGGCAAGCTTGCCGAAACCTTCCCCGTAAAATACAACGATTGCTCGTCCGCGGCGTTCTTCCCCGGAAAAGAGATGACGGTAGAGTACCGCGAGGGCTTATATATAGGTTACAGATATTACGACACGGCGAAAGTGCCCGTCGCGTATCCGTTCGGCTTCGGGCTTTCGTACACTACGTTCGATTACTCGGATATATCCGCAGACGAAAACGGCGTTACGTTTACGATAACCAACTCCGGCGACTTCGACGGCGCGGAGGTTGCGCAGCTTTACGTCGGCAAGAAGGACGGCAAGATTTTTCGCCCCGCCAAAGAGCTGAAAGGCTTTAAAAAGACGTTTATCAAAAAGGGCGAAAGCGCGCGCGTAACCATTCCGTTCGACGATAAAACCTTCCGTTATTTCAACGTAAAGACGAATAAATGGGAAGTCGAGGGCGGCGAATATCAGATATATATCGGCGCGAACGTAGAGGATATCCGCCTCGAAACGGCGGTCGAGAAAGAAGGCACGACGGACGTTATGCCTTACGACCCCGAAAAGCTCCCCTCGTACTACAGCGGCAAGGCGGCGCACGTTTCCGACGCGGAGTTCACCGAGCTTTTGGGCAGGGAAATCCCCAAATCGGGTTACAACTTCTATAAAAAGAAGAGAATGGTCATTCACGAAAACTGCACCGTCGCCGATTTGAAATACTCCAAGCGCTGGGTCGGCAGACTGTTTGCGGGCGCTATTAACTTCGCGGTCAAGTTCCTGAGGAAAATCGGCAAGCGCGCCACCGCAAATACGCTTGTTATGGGCGTCGTTCACCAGCCCATACGCGGTATGGCTAAGTTCGGCGGTATGTCGAGGCGGCAGATGGAAGCTATGCTTATGATGTTCAACGGGCATCTTTTCAAGGGCATAGGCAGATTCTTCTCCAAGGAAAAAGTTAAAAAACAAAAAAATAAAAAATAAATATAAAAGGAAAGAATGAAAATGAGTGAAGAAGCAAAACAATTAACGGCGGAAGATATTACCGCCCAACTCAAACCTCTCTCGGAAAACGCATTTTTGCGCTTTTTCCAGAAAATCTGGCGCTGGTGGCTGGGCGTATGGTACGGCTTCTGCGACAAACACCCGAAGTTATCTTCTATCGTATATAAGATATTCTTCTTTATCGTGTTTTCGGAAGGCGTTACCATAGTACAGATTCTCATACTTATGTTCCTGCCCCAGCTCTTCGGATTGGAGCTCGCCGCCAAAGAGTTTATGATACCCAAAGTGCCTATTAAATTGAATGACGAATTTACGTATTATTGGAGCTTTTTGGGCAACGACATAAACTACAACGAAGTCGGCGAAGTTATCATAGGCGGCGGACTCGGCTACTTCCTTGCGTTCAAAATAGCGACTTTCCTTGCGCAGGTTATCAACTTCCCCCTGCAAAGAAACATCACGTACCGCTCGCACGGCAACCCCTGGTATCAGGCAATGTGGTACTTTATCGGTTGGGTGCTTATCAACCTGTTCTGCGACGCCATAAACAATTTGTGGCTTCCCATTTCAAACCACTATCTGCCTTATGCGGTAAGCTCGATACTCGCAATGATTGCGCAGGGCGGTATCGCTATGGTAATTTTCTTCTTCATATTTATGGTTATCTTCCCCGATAACAACAAGATGGCGCAGAAAGCCAAAGCAAAATACGAAAAGCTTGTTGCCGAAAACGCCCCCGCGGAAAAAATCGAAAAGGCGAAAGCCAAAATGGAGCTCTGGGAGGATAAAGCCCTTAAATCCAACACCGAAAAGGATTACTTCAAGGCTAAATCTCAGGTCAACGCAAAGGTTATGAGCTATCTCGCGGTCGTAAAGAACGGTGAAAAGGCAAACGCCAAATTCGATAAGCTCACCGCGGAAAACGCTCCCGCCGAAAAGCTTGAAAAGGCGAAAGCCGAAAAGGAAGCTTTCCCCGAAAAAATCGAAAGATACTTCAACTCCGCCGTCGAAGCTATTCAGACGAAGGACGAAAAGGAAAAAGCTTTCCACGAAATTTGCGGCGCACCCGCTGCGGCATAAAAACTCAAAACCCCCCGCGCCTTCAAAGGCGCGGGGGTTCATTTTAAAACGGCTATTAGACAGTATAGCGCGTTCTGTTTGATAAAATTTTCATTGCAGCCGCTTGCGGGTTTTCGCTTGACTTTTACGGGCAGGATGTTATAATATAGTTATTAAATATTTTTTCGGAGGATTACATATATGAAAAAGGTTATAGCGGCAGTTTGCTCCGCATTGCTTATCGTGGTTATGGCGTTTGCCTTTACCGGCTGCAACGTAGAAGGAAATACGTATATTTACGACAGCTATACGTTAAGCTACGATAAGAGCGATTTGACCGACAGCGAGAAGAAGGAAATCGACAACGGTCTTGACGTCATTCTTTCGCCCCTTAAACTCATTAAATACGAATTCAAGGCGGACGGCGTAGTCAGCGTGTCGGGCATTCCCGGTAAATACACGCAGGACGGGAACGACGTTACCGTAAACAGTATTGATAAATTTACTGCTTCCGGCAGCAAACTTAAAAAAGTTGTAAAGAAAGACACTTTCTCGTTGACCGTAATTTACAAAAAGGCATAAAGACAACACATTGTATAAAGCGTTCGCGTCGTGCGGACGCTTTATTTTTATGGAAAACACGGAAAAATGCGCATAAAAACAAATTATGCAAAAAATATGTAACTTTTTTGTTTAACTTTCAAGTTAAAGCTTTATATTAATATTGTAGAAAAAAAGACGGTTAAGGTAAATTAAGAGAAATGTCAGACAAAAAAGATAAAATACCCGAAAACGAATCCGAACCGGAGGAAGAGCTCCCCATAGATGAAGAGCAAGCCGAGCCCGGTATCGACCCGACCCTGCCTCAGCCCGAAACGGAGGACGAGCTTGAAAAAGCCAAAGCCCTCGCGGAGGAGTATAAAAGGAAGTGGTACGCGGTTTCTGCCGAATACGACAATTACCGCAAGCGCAACGCGCAGGCCGTTTCGAGGGCGTACGCGGACGGCGCGGCGGAGTCCGTTTTGAAGCTTCTGCCCGTCGCGGATACCTTCGGTTACGCGCTTGACTCCGCTTCCGACGAAAAGACGAGGGCAGGTATAGATAAGGTAATCAAAAGCTTTAAAAACATACTCGCTTCTATGGGCGTGGAGGAAATTCCTCTTTCGGTCGGCGACGAGTTTGACGAAAGCGTGGCGGAGGCGGTGATGAACTTCCCTTGCGAAGAGGGCGAAAAGCCCAACACCGTCAAGCAAATCCTTAAAAAGGGTTACAGGACGAAGGATAAAGTAATCAGATTTGCGCAGGTTTCGGTAACTATTTAAAAATTTTAAAATAATAAACGACAAATTTTTGCGAAAAAAATTTGAGCGAGAGAAAAGGAGTATATTATGGGAAAAGTAATAGGTATAGATTTAGGAACGACAAACTCGTGCGTGGCGGTAATGGAAGGCGGCGAGCCCGTCGTAATCGCCAACAGCGAGGGCAACAGAACGACTCCCTCCGTCGTATCTTTTAAGGCGGACGGCAGCCGTATAGTGGGACAGGCGGCAAAAAGGCTTGCGGTAGCGCAGCCCGACAAAACCGTAATTTCAATCAAGCGCCATATGGGCGAATCCTATAAGGTTAATATCGACAAGGGATATTCCCCGCAGGAAATTTCCGCAATGGTGCTTTCAAAGCTCAAAGCCGACGCGGAAAGCTATCTCGGCGGCAAGGTGACCGACGCGGTTATCACCTGCCCTGCGTACTTCAACGATTCGCAGCGTCAGGCTACAAAGGACGCGGGCAAGATTGCGGGGCTTAACGTACTCCGTATCATTAACGAGCCCACTGCGGCGGCGCTCGCCTACGGGCTCGACAAGCAGGAGGGCAGCCAGAAGGTAATGATTTACGACCTCGGCGGCGGCACGTTCGACGTTTCCATTCTCGAAATAGGCGACGGCGTTTTCGAAGTGCTTGCAACCAACGGCGATACTCACCTCGGCGGCGACGACTTCGACGCGAAAATTATGGACTACCTCGTCGATACCTTCAAAAAGGATACGGGCGTTGACCTTTCAAAGGATAAAATGGCAATGCAGAGGCTCAAAGAGGCAGCCGAAAAGGCGAAAATCGAGCTTTCGGGCATGAGCACCACCAACATCAACCTGCCGTTCATTACGGTTGTTGACGGCGCGCCTCAGCACCTCGATATCGACCTTTCCAAACAGAAGTTCGATTCGCTTACCTCCGACCTCGTCGAAAGGACGGTCGAGCCCATGCGCAAGGCTATGGAGGACGCGGGCTTGAATTACAGCGATATAAGCAAAGTAATAATGGTCGGCGGTTCGACGCGTATCCCCGCCGTATTCGATAAAGTCAAGAGCGTGACGGGCAAGGAGCCGTTCAAGGGCATCAACCCCGACGAATGCGTCGCGATAGGCGCGGCGATTCAGGGCGGCGTTTTATCGGGCGAAGTCAAGGACGTTTTGCTGCTCGACGTAATGCCTCTGACCCTCGGCATAGAAACTCTGGGCGGCGTTTCCACCCCGCTTATCGAGAGAAACACCACTATCCCCGTAAAGAAGAGTCAGGTATTCTCTACCGCGGCGGACAATCAGCCCGGCGTTGAAATCAACGTGTTGCAGGGCGAAAGAAAGTTCGCGCGCGACAATAAGTCGCTCGGCAAATTCATGCTCACCGATATACCTCCCGCACCCCGCGGCGTGCCTCAGATAGAAGTTACGTTCGACGTCGACGCGAACGGCATTGTAAACGTAACCGCAAAGGATCTCGGCACGGGCAAGAGCACGAATATAACAATAACCGCTTCGACAAACCTTTCCGAAGAGGATATCGACAAAGCCGTTAAGGACGCCGAAAGATACGCGGAAGAGGACAAGAAGCGCAAGGAAGCGGTTGACAACAAAAACAACCTCGAAAGCATGATAGACAGCCTTGAAAAGACCGTAAAGGAAGCGGGCGACAAGCTGTCGGAAGAGGATAAAAAGGTTGTCGAGGACGCAGTTTCAAAGGCGAAAGGCGAGCTCGAATCGGGCGACAACGACCGTATCAAAGCCGCAATGGAAGCTTTGCAGACCGAAATTCAGCCCGTCATCGCAAAGATGTACCAGCAGGCAGGCGGCGCGCAGGGCGCGCCCGGCGGGAATCAGGGCAACGGCGGCGACGACGACACCGAGTTCCGTCAGCACTAAACTTTGCATATGCGTCGCATAACTTTGTTGCGCTCCGCTTTTATCGGGTCATTTACTTCTCTGTAAACTCCCCTCAAAAATGCTCGCGCGCCTTGTTCTGCTCGCATCTTCAAAGTTTTAAATGGTTAACGTATGTGCCTTGAAAAGCGAAAACGCTTTTCAAGGCAACGTGTATTTTAAATTCAAAATATTTTACGGCGCAAGCAGGGTTTCCCTGCGCCGGCGCACTCAATTTGCGCATACCTGCGGCTCGCCGAGGGGAATGCGCGCAATTATATAATTGTGTGCGTTTAAGATTGCGCGCAGGGGGCGAGTAGCCCCTTAAATCACGAAATTTTTGTTCCGCAGAATAGGAACAAAAATTTGTGAGGAGTTAATTATGTCAACAAAAAATTACTATGATATTCTGGGAGTGTCGAAAACCGCAACGCAGGACGAAATAAAGTCCGCGTACAGAAAGCTTGCGAAGCAGTATCACCCCGATTTTCACCCCGGCGATAAGGTTGCCGCGGAAAAATTCAAGGAAATAAACGAAGCCAATGCGATTCTTTCCGACGAGCAGAAGCGTAAGCAGTACGATTTCGAACAGGCGCACCCCGGTATGTCGGGCGGCGGAAACCCGTTCGCGGGAGGTGGCGGCTTCGGCGGTATGGGCGGCTTCGAGGATATTTTAAGCTCGATGTTCGGAGGCGGCAGCCCGTTCGGGGGCGGCGGCTTCGGTGGCGCCGAGCAGAAAAAAGCGCGCGGGGCGGATATCGAACAGACGGTATACCTTTCATTCCTCGACGCGATAAAGGGCTGCACAAAAGAAATAAGCTATATGCGCAACGAGCCCTGCGCAGCGTGCAAGGGTACGGGCGCGCGCACGGGTACCGCTTTTAAGGTTTGCACTTGCTGCGGCGGTACGGGCAGAATAAAATACCAGCAGGACACCATTTTCGGCAGAACGATACAGGTGGGCGTCTGCCCCGATTGTAACGGTTCGGGCAGGCAGATTATCGACAAGTGCCCCGATTGCAAGGGAAAAGGTTTCTTGCGCAAAGAAACGCGGTTCACCGTCAATATCCCCGCGGGCGTCGACAAGGACAGCAGTTTAAGAAAGCGCGGCTTCGGTCAGGCGGCGGGCGGCGGCGGTGAAAGCGGCGATTTATACATCTATTTCCGCATAGAGCCGCACAAGCTTTTGAAGCGCGAGGACAGGGATTTATACGTAACCGTGCCCATTTCGTACAAGACGGCGGTGGAGGGCGGCAGGATAATCGTCCCCGGCATAGAGGACACTATCGAGCTGAGCATACCCGAATGCACCCCGTCGGGGACGCGCTTCTGTGTGCGCGGTAAAGGCGTCAAAACGGTTAACGGCACGGGCAACCTTTACGTGACTGTAGAAATAGAAGTGCCGTCGCGCCTTTCGCGCGAGCAGCTTAAAAAGCTGAACGATTACGAAAACGCCGTGCCCTTGAAATCCTGCGACAATATGCAGAAATACGCGAACAACATTTCCGCGGTTTACGGCAAAAAAATAGATAAACAGTAAATAAAGGCTTCCCGTGAAAGGGAAGCCTTTATTCTATTTTAAAAAATGTGGATAACCCGTTATAATATGCGGTTTTATGCGCATAAATGACAAGTTATCCACTGAAAGTTGTCCACATTTAATGCGGTGGAATAATCAAAAAAACGCTTGTTTATAAAAATAATCCACAATTTATCCACAGTTATTCAATTATCCGCAAATTCCGACAAAATATACTATATTTGTGCATAAAATTATCCACATTTCTTTTGCCTTAAATATACCTTGCCGTAGCAGGGTATTGCGGCGTCGCTGTTGATAACTTCGCCCACGCTGTCTGCGGTAACGGAGCCGCTTTTCGGGTTTTTAACCGAATCGATGTGCCCGTCGATGGTCGCTTCCACGTCGGAGTACTCGAAAGCGAGGTCGCAGCCCTCCGTGGTGCAGTTGATAAGTTTTAAATTTTTGCAGTAGCAGAGGGGCTGCGTGCCCGAAATTTTGCAGTTTATAAGCGTCAGTCCGTCGGAGTACCAGCCTAAATATTCGCCCTTTAAAACGGAGTTTTTAACCACCATATTTTTCGCGTGCCAGAACGCGTCCTTGGTGTCGAATTCGCAGTTTTCTATTTCGGCGTTTTCCACGTACTGGAAGGAGTATTTGCCTTTAAGCGAAACCCCTTTCAGCTTTATATTATTACACTCGAACAAAAAATATTCCGACTGAACGTCGCAGTTTACCATTTCGACGCCGCGGCAGCGCCAGCCGAACTCGGGAGATAATATCGTGCAGCCCGAAATATAAGTGTCGTCGCATTCGCGCAGGGCTTTTATGCCGCCTAAAAAGCTGTCGTAAATCGCACCCTTTTTCGTGTACCAGAGCGCGGCGCGCGTAAGGTTGTCCATACGGCAATTTTTCACTTCGAAGTTTACGGCGTGCCACAAGGGATACCGCAAGGAAAACGTACAGCTTTTTACAGCCGTGTCGCGGCATTCTTTAAGTGCGGACTCGCCGTCGGCGGGGCCCGCAAAGGTACAATCGATAACTTCCGCGCCCGTAAGGTTGTAGAGGGCGCGCTCTTCGTCAAAAGTTTTATCCTTTATTATTTTCATAGCTATATTATATAATAAACCGCGAACCTTGTCAAATAAACGCGGTTTGCCCGAAAACGGTAAAGTTACGCATAAATTTATTTTTATCCGATAAATATTTTCCAAAGTGCACTTCTTCTGTCATATTTATGCGTTTATAAATAACCGGCAAAGGAGGTGAAAATATGGAAAGCGTTGAAGCGGCGCTGTCGCTTATTGCAACGGTGCTTATTTTGTCGTCCACGCTGATAGGGCTGACAATCAAGCTTATCAGGGCGGTAAGGGAAAAGGACGGCGAAAAGCTGAAAAACGTACTCGTCGAAGCCGCGCTCGAAGCGGTGGCTTACGCCGAAACTTTCACGGGCGTGAGTGGGGCGGAAAAAAAGAGCATTGCGCTTAAAAGAATAGCCGAAAAGATGCTCGAAAGCAAGTCGCGGTACGACGAGGACGCGGCGTCGGAAGCAATTGAAAAAGTAATATCGCTTTCGAAAGAGGTAAACGGCAGATAAGCCGTTTACAAAAAAAGGGCTTCCCGCGAGGGAAGCTTCTTTTTTATCAACCGAATCTGCCGTTTATGTAGTCGTCGGTTTTTTTGTTTTTCGGGCGGGAAAACAGGTTTTTCGTTTCGTCCATTTCAATCATTTCACCCAAAAGGAAGTATGCGGTGTAGTCTGCAATCCTGTACGCCTGCTGCATATTGTGCGTTACCATAATTATCGTCATATCCTTTTTGAGTTCCATGCACAACTCTTCAATTTTGCCGGTGGATATCGGGTCGAGCGCGCTCGTCGGTTCGTCCATTAAAAGTATCTGCGGCTCTACGGACAGCGCGCGGGCGATGCAAAGCCGTTGCTGCTGCCCGCCCGACAGCCCCAACGCCGATTTACTGAGCCTGTCCTTGACTTCGTCCCACATAGCCGCGCCCTTTAACGAGCTTTCCACAATCCCGTCTAATTCGCTTTTGGAGCGTATCCCGAACGTGCGCGGCCCGTACGCTATGTTGTCGTAGACGCTCATCGCGAGCGGGTTCGGGCGCTGGAACACCATACCCACGTTCTTTCTGAGGCGGGATAAATCAGTCTTTCTTTGATAAATATCGGTGTCGCCTATTTTTATTTCGCCCGTGATTTTGCAGCCTTCGACCAGATCGTTCATACGGTTAAGCGATTTTAAAAGGGTTGACTTTCCGCAGCCCGAAGGGCCGATAAGCGCTGTAAGTCTGTTTTTCGGGAATTTCATATTAACGTCTTTCAGCGCGTGAAAGCTGCCGTAATATAAGTTCATATCCTTTACCGACGCGGCGGTATCGCCGCTTAAATCGAAATTTTCAATTTTCTTCATTTTTTCTCCTTGCAAGCTTTGCAAAAGCGCGTGAAATTATCCCTTTTTTGCAAGTCTTTTTGTTGTTGAAACAGTGTTCCGTGACCGTGACGAGAATATTGAGTATAATTACGGCTATTATCAGCACGGCGCCGGTTGCGTAACATTTATCGACCTCCAGCCCCTCGCTCATAAATTTATACATCAACACCGCGAACGTAGAGCCGGGGGAGGTTATGCCTTTGGGCATTCTTATAAACGAGCCTGCGGTGAATATGAGCGCGGCGCTTTCGCCCACTATTCTGCCTATCGACAGTATTATCGACGTGATTATGCCGGCAATCGCCTGCGGCAGGACGACGGAAAACACCGTTTTAAGCTTCCCCGCGCCGAGCGCGTAGCTCGCCTCGCGCATGCTGTCGGGGACTTCGGACAAGCTCTGCTCGGTACTGCGTATGACGGTGGGTAAAATCATAAGCACCATTGTAAGCGCGCCGCCTAAGATGCTGTAACCCATATTCATAAAGCCGCCGAAAAACAGCGCGCCGAAAAGCCCGAAAATTATCGAAGGCACGCCCGAAAGGGTATCGTTGAAAAGCCGAACCGTTTTGACGAAGAAGCTGCCGCGTTTTGCATATTCGTTGAGATATATCGCCGCGCCGATACCCAACGGCAGGGCGATTGCAAGCGCGATTAAGATGATAAGTCCCGTTGAAACGAACGCAGGCGCAAGCGTCGTATTCGCGTTGGAGCTCTTGCCGAACAGGAAATCAAAGCTTAAATGAGGCAGACCTTTTACCGCGGTAAACCCGACGATTAAGATAAGCACGGCGGCAACGAATGCCGCGACCGTGTATGAGAGTATACATAAAACGTCCTGCGCGCTTCCGCGTTTTTTAAACGCGAAGCCCGAAACCTTTTCGTTACCCTCCTTGAACTTTCTCGAAAAGAACTTGTTGCCCGAAATTGCGTCGTTTCTCTTTATAAAGCGCAGAACCGCGTTTATGATAAGTATGAATATCAAAAGGATAAAGCCCGTGGCTATAAGCGCGCTGCGGTGCATGCCCTCTGCGTCGGCAAATTCCTGAACGATGTTGGAGGTCATGCTTCTTACGGGCAGAAACGGAGAATACGGATAATTGACCGCGCCGCCCAACAGCATCTGTACCGCCATAGTTTCGCCTATAGCCCTGCCTATGCCGAGGATAAGGGCGGAGATAATTCCGTTTTTCGCCGCAGGCAGACAGGTTTTCCATACCGCCTGATTATTCGTGCAACCGAGCGCGAGCGCGCCCTCGTAGTAGTGCATGGGTACGTTTTCAAGACTGTTTTTTGCAACCGAACAGACCGTAGGCAAAATCATTATGCTGAGCACAAGTCCGCTTAAAAGCACGCCCGAGGCGGAA
Source organism: Clostridiales bacterium (assembly GCA_003503945.1). Classification (GTDB taxonomy): domain Bacteria; phylum Bacillota; class Clostridia; order Christensenellales; family Borkfalkiaceae; genus Coproplasma. The sequence goes on from DOCD01000052.1 coordinate 38,223, forward strand.
ATTATACCGAACGTATCCTGCATTAACGGCTTTAAAAGAGTCAGCCCGAAATAGCCGTACACGAGAGAGGGTATTCCCGCAAGAAGATTAATAAGCTGCGAGTAAAGCTTTTTAAGACGTTTGGGGCAATAATACACGATAAATATCGCGGTGAATACGGCCAGCGTACCGCCGAGCGCCACGGCAAAAAGCGTGAGGGCCAGACTTGTTACAATCATCGGGAATATGCCGTAAACGCCTTCGGATACCTGCCACTTTCCGCCGAAAATGAATTTGAAAAACCCGACCTCGCGGAATGCGGGAATGCTTGCATACAGGATATAAATAACTATTATAACCACGGCGAGAATCGAAAACGCCGCAAAGGTGATAAATACCGCCTTTGCGATGTTTTCCCTGTTGAGCGCGGATTTAATTTTATCCTTTACAGAATTACCGTCTTTCATGTCTTTAAATTACGCAACCGCTATATAGTGGTTGGCGGTCACTATCGCCTGACCCTCTGCGCTTAATATAAAGTCGACAAAGCCCTGCGCAAGCTCGCTTAATCCGTCTTTCTTATAGACGATATTGAAGGGACGGGCAAGCGTGTACGTCTTGTTTACGACGTTTGCAACCGTTGCCGCAACTCCGTTGTATTTCAATGCCTTTACTTCGTCGTTGAGAGAGCCGAGCGAAATATAACCCATCTGGTTGCCCTCCGTGTTGCCCTGAATACTTGCGATTACCGTGCCCGTCGCGCTTAAACCGTCCTCGAAGCCGGTGCCTTTATAGAGGCTTTCGATGCCGATAATCTCTTCAAACGCGTCGCGCGTGCCCGAGCCGTCCTCGCGCGAGAGCGCGCCGCGGATAGCTTCCTGTATAGCCGTGCCGCTTTCATACAGCGCCTTTACCTCGTCCTTGGTAACGTTGTCGACCGCGCAGCTTTTGTTGACTATCATTGCAAGCCCGTCGTCGGCGATTTTTAAGGATACCATGCCGTCGGCGGCTTCGTCCGTCTTTAACTCGCGCGAAGCCATACCGAAGTCGCTTTTGCCGCTCTTTGCGTCTGAAACGCCCACGGACGAGCCGCCCAAGCCGATATTGATTTCGATATTGCCGTGTTTCTCTTCGTACGCCGCCGCGAGCTTCTTCATAAGCGGTTCAACAGAGGTGGAGCCGGTTATGACAAGTTCCTGCGTGTCTGCGTTGCAGCCGCCGAATACTGATATGCTTGCGCCGATTGCTGCAATGCACAGTGTGCTGACTAAAAATTTTGTTGTTTTTTTCATTTCTTTTTTTCTCCTTGAAATCTTTTTTAATCTTTCGACAAGTATAGGATAACAGCCGCAAGTA
>DOCD01000177.1 GCA_003503945.1 Clostridiales bacterium
AATATTATGTGTAATTTTTATTGAATTATCCGGTTTGCCGAGAAAAGCTCTTGTTTTGACGTAAATACTCCGCTGCTTCTTCAAAAAGATTTTTGCACTTTAAACGTATTTCAATAGTGCCGTCGTCGTGGATAAAAATATTCTCTATAAGCTCGATTACGACGTCGCGCGAAAGCTCTATCAACCCCCGATACTTTTTGAAGGTTTCGATAAATTCATTACTTTTATAAAGTCCGTTTTCGCAGTTTTCAATTTCTTTTTCAAGCCTTGCAATCGTCGATTGAATTGCAACGGCTTTGTTGTCGTACTGCTCTTTAAGAGCCATATACTGCGCTTTACCAAGTACCCCGCTTTTGTAATCGGGATAAAGGTCGGTCAGGATATTCTGCGTTTTGCTCAATTCTTTTTTCTGTAAATCGAGTTCGGATTGCAACCTTTTGTTCGCACTCTTCTTTTTCTCTTCCGCGTTCATCTTTTCTATCGCTTTATCGAAGTCAACCGCGATTTTTATATATTTGTTCAAAAAAATTAAAACTGTTTGTTTCAGCAAATCCGCACGTACAGCGTGTTTAGAGCACCTATGAAGCCTTTTGTATGAAGAACAGACGTAATACTCGTAAATCTTATTTTTTTGCTTTACGACGCGTTTTTGCATTGCTCTGCCGCAATCCGCGCACTTAATAAACCCCGCAAACACCGAAAGTCTATCCGCGCTCGGCGAAGTTCGAGTGTCTCGCCGAAGCAGCGCCTGCACCTTAAAAAAATCGTCCCTTGCGATAATAGCTTCGTGCGTATTTTTTACCGTTATTCTTCTGCTTTCCTCGACCTGTTTTGCCACATGAATTTTATAGCTCACAGTTTCGTTCTTCTTCTGAACGAGGTTGCCAATATACAGCTCGTTCGTCAGAATTCTGCGAACTGTCGAATCCGTCCAAAGTCCCCTTTCTCCCTTCTGTTTTCTGTATGCGGAGGGGTTCAAAATCCCCCTATCGTTAAGCTTGCGCGTAATGCCGATTATACTGTAACCCTTTAAAAATTCGCCGTAAATAAACCTTACCGTCTGCGCGGCATATTCGTCGATAATGAGCCGATTGTGGTCGGTTTCGTCCTTTTTATAGCCGTACGCCGCGAACGAGCCTATAAATTTGCCCTGTCTGCGCCGAATATCCAGCGCGGAACGAACCTTCATGGAAATGTCGCGGCAGTACTCGTCGTTTATAATGTTTTTAAACGGAACTATTACGTTATTGACCGACTGCGGATTTTCGCTGCTGTCGATATTGTCGTTTACGGAAATAAACCTAATATTAAAGAGCGGAAACACCGTTTCGAGATACTTGCCCGCTTCGACGTAGTTTCTTCCGAAACGCGACAAATCCTTTACGATAACGCAGTTGACCCTCTTGCCCGTGATATCCGCAAGCATACGCTGAAAAGCGGGACGGTTGAAATCCGTACCGCTCCAACCGTCGTCGATATAAGTATCGTAAAAATTTATTTCGGGATGCTCAGAAATAAACCTCTCTAAAATAGCCTTCTGCGAGCTGACGCTTTCGCTTTCCGCCTTGTCCCCGTCTTCCCTCGAAAGACGAATATACAGCCCCGCGTTCCAAGCATTTTGAGAACGCAAAAAGGCCGTATCGATTGTTTGATATTTACTTACCCTTGCCATATGTACACCGTCGGCGGACAACAGCACTTTAACACGTAATTTATTATAAACTTTGTCCGTCGGTTTTTCAAGTGTTTTTTAACCCCCTGTTACCTGCAATTTTTACCAGCGCGCTCTCTATATCGAGCGCGCTCTTTTTATCCGAAAACGAAACTTTGACTTTGACTCCGTTCACCTTGAAATTGTACGGATTTTTAACCGCAATAACGTATTTTAAAAGCTTATCGAAAACCCGTTCGTTTTCATTAATCTGAATTTTGTTTATGTCGATTAAATCCTTATCGCAAACCATATCTATCTTTTTCCCCTAATAAACTTCGATTATACTTATTGCTTTAATTTCTTTATTTGCTGCAATTCGAATTGTTCGAGATACTCCGGCGTATCGCTCATAAGTCCTTGTTCGTAACGCTCATTACTTATACCGCATAGTTTATTCAGCATTCCCATTGCGTGGAACAACGACGATAAGATAGATTTGTTTATAACGACGTTCATTACAGTTTCCCGCAGCAATTTTATTACGGTATCGGTCGCGTCGTCGTTCATCATTTTTGCTTGCGAAATTGGTTTATATGGCTCTACGAATTCGTTTGACAGCGTAATTTCTTCCTTGCCTTCCAACCGATTTAACATAATCGGTAAAGCTATAAATAACGCTTCGTTTATTACCTTACCGAAACTCTTGTATTCGGGATACTCCATAATTTTATCCACTTGCTCCAACAGCGTCGTATCCCAAATTCTTATGTGCCTATCTACCGATTTTTCAACTTCTTTTCTTTTCAAATAATACCTCCTTTGTCGTAAGACGGAAAGCGGGTTTCCCGCTTATCCGAAGTTCGGGAGTAGGGCATTTGCCCACTCTCTTTATCCTGCCTCCTCTTTTTTTAAAATCTGCCCACTTAATTTCCGCAAAACGCAAGAGTCTTTAAATCAGCGCATACACCCCACCTCCTCAAATTTAAGCCTCCTACATGTGGTAGCCAATTAACAAGCTGTTTTTACAACCATTTCACAAAAATTTTTTTATATCCCAAGTGGTAGCCAATTAACAAGCCGTTTTTGCAACCATTTCGCAAAAATTTTTA
>DOCD01000140.1:0-2036 GCA_003503945.1 Clostridiales bacterium
CGCTTCGCTCCTTACGAATCGTGTCGCCCCTGCCAAACTTGTTTCGTAGTTTTGCGAAGCAAGTTTTTTTGTTGTTGATGCAACCGTCGATTGCAGGTAACGCGATTGACGCTATGCGTAGCAATCGCTACTCCGTCGCTTCGCTCCTTACGAATCGTGTTGCCCCTGCCAAACTTGTTTCGTGCTTTCACGGAGCAAGTTTTTTTAATACAACTTTATACCTTTACGTCGCCCTTTTGTCCGAGAACGGCGGCGTTTTTCTTTAAAATGGGGTCAACCTCGTTTTCGATAAATTCGGACACCTGCGAAGGCGCGCGGCCTATAAACTTTTCGGCGTTCAAAATTTCGTCAAGCCTGCCGTGAACGGCGGCAAAGGTTTTATCCGCTTTTATCAAATCGATAAGGTTGTTGTCCTTACCCTCTTCCTTTACGGTTTTGCCCGCCTGCATCGAAAGTACCCTTATTCTTTCATGCAGCTCCTGACGGTTACCGCCTGCCTTTACGCATTCCATCATAATATTTTCGGTTGCCATAAAAGGAAGCTCCGCAGCAATATGCTTTGCGATTACTTTTTCGTAAACAACAAGATTTTCAGATACGTTCAAATAGATATTGAGTATACCGTCAAGCGCAAGGAAAGCCTGCGCGTTTACAATTCTTCTGTTTGCGGAGTCGTCGAGCGTTCTTTCAAACCACTGCGTTCCCGCGGTAATTGCGCTGTTCATAGGCAGAGAAATTACAAATCTTGCCAAAGAACCTATTCTTTCACTGCGCATGGGATTGCGCTTATACGCCATAGCCGAAGAACCTATCTGCGATTTTTCAAACGGCTCTTCGATTTCTTTCATATTCTGCAAAATGCGTATATCGTTTGAAAATTTGTACGCACTCTGCGCAATCTGCGACAGCACGCAAAGCACATTATAATCGAATTTCCTCGGATAAGTCTGACCCGTAACGCCGTAAACCTTGTCGTAACCGAGTTTTCCGACTACAAGCTTTTCAAGCTTTTTGACCTTTTCTTCGTCGCCCTCGAAAAGCTCCATAAAGCTTGCCTGCGTGCCCGTCGTACCTTTAACGCCGCGAAGTTTCAAAGACGATTGCAGATTGACAAGGTTGTTATAGTCCATAGTCAAATCCTGCAACCACAGCGTTGCGCGTTTGCCTACCGTAGTAAGCTGCGCGGGCTGTAAATGCGTAAAACCGAGCGTGGGCAAATGCTTATACTTCAAGGCAAACGTACGGAGCTTATCCATTACGTTGACAAGTTTGTTTTTAATTATTTCAAGCGCGTCGTTTAAAATAATCAGTTCGGAATTACAGTCTACGAAACAGCTTGTCGCACCTAGGTGAATTATCGGCATTGCGGATTTAGCCTGATCGCCGAAAGCGTGCACGTGCGCCATAACGTCGTGCCGTACTTCGCGCTCATACTTTTCCGCAACCTCGAAATTCACGTCGTCCGCATATTTCTTCATTTCGTCTATCTGCGACTTCGAAATATTCAGCCCGAGCTCCATTTCCGATTCGGCAAGAGCAATCCAAAGCTTGCGCCAGAGCGTAAAGCGTTTTTTATCGCCGAAGTTTTCAGCCATTTCACGGCTTGCGTATCTTGTAATTAAAGGATTTTGATAAATATTGTTGTCAATCATTGTTTTCTCCGTCAATCAGCATTTTACGGGTTCGGGATATTCAACGCCGAAAGTATCTACCGTAACCTTTTTCATTGTCTGCGGTGTTTTGGGCTTGTCGTTCCAGTCCGTTTTTACCGAGGCAATTTCGTCGACGACTTCTATCCCTTCCGTAACCTTACCGAATGCCGCATACTGCCCGTCAAGGTGAGAAGAATTTTGGTGCATTATAAAAAACTGCGACCCTGCGCTGTCGGGTGCCATTGCACGCGCCATAGACAGGACGCCGCGCTCGTGCTTTATATCATTCTTTGTAAAACCGTTTAAGGCAAACTCACCCTTGATGTGATATCCGGGGCCGCCCGTACCTACGCCGGCAGGGTCGCCGCCCTGAATCATAAAGCC
>DOCD01000140.1:2298-3174 GCA_003503945.1 Clostridiales bacterium
TCGCCGCCCTGAATCATAAAACCGGAAATGACTCTGTGGAAAATAAGTCCGTCGTAAAATCCGCTTTTAACAAGGCTTATAAAATTATTTACCGTATTAGGCGCTTTTTCGGGGAAAAGCTCCGCTTTGATTATTTTGCCGTTTTCCATTTCTATTGTGACGACAGGGTTTTGCATAGTATTATCTTCTCCTTTTTCGGTTTCATTTTCGGTTATATTGTTATCGGTAGTATTATCGCCGCCGCAACCGACAAAGGCGACCGCAGTCAACGCCATAAATATTAAAGCCGTAACTACGGCTATTATTTTTCTTTTCATAAAATCAAAGCTCGTCGTATTTTTCGAGTTTCACCCCCGCTTCTTCGAAAAGTTGAAGCGAAAACCCGTCGGGATAGCCTTCTTTGTAAACCACGCGCGCAATACCGGAATTTATGATAATTTTTGCACATATTACGCACGGCTGATGTGTGCAGTAAAGCGTACACCCCTCGACGCTGCACCCGACGCGAGCCGCCTGAATTATTGCGTTCTGCTCGGCATGCACGGCGTAACAGAGTTCGTGCATGGTTCCGCTTGCTATGCCGCGGATTTTGCGCATACACTCCTTTTTATCGACACAGCTTTTAATGCCCTGAGGAGCGCCGTTGTAACCCGTTGCGATAACGCGCTTGTTCCTTACTATTACCGCGCCCACGTGCCTGTTTTCCTGAAAACAGCTAGACCAGCTTCCTATCAGCTCGGTCATTTCCATAAAGCGTTTGTCCCACTTATCCATATATAAGCAGCCTCTTGAATTTGATACATAAATTTTACCACACATTTTATTAAAAAGCAATTTTTTACATTATTATGTTTCATTTTATTTTGGTTAGTTTAT
>DOCD01000046.1:0-4794 GCA_003503945.1 Clostridiales bacterium
GTTGTCAAAGCCGCGACAAGCTGCCCGTCCGAAAGCTTTTTATAAAAGCCTTTCGGTGTGTCGCCGACCGATTTTATAAACGTATCGCCGAATTTGCGGTACATTTTGGGTATTACGTCCTCCCACTCGCTTTCGGTATATTTATCGGGATTTTTAGCGATATATTCGCTCAGCTTCTCGTCGAACATTCCGTCGAAATCGTACAGCTTCATACTTCACCTAAAATTTTAGCAATCTTTTTTTCGTCCGCTTCGAAGAAAACGGCAAGCTGTTTTCTCTTCACGTTCGGCTCCTTTACGTCCGCCCTGAAAAATACTGCCGCCATAAGCGCGTCCTTGTCGGACGCGTCGGCAAGCCTGCCCTCCGCTTCGAGCTCTAAATACAGCTTTTCCGCCGCCAGAGCGAACTTTTCGCCCAGCTCCTCGTCGATAATGCAAAAATGCGCCGTAAGCCGCGAATACGCGTAGACGAAATTTTTACGCTTGTTTCTGCCGACTTCTATACGGCGGAAATCTATGCGCTTGTACAAATCGCAGACGACCACCCCGAAGGAATTGTCCTCGTTGCGCTCGCCTATAAGCGAAAGCACGCTTACCTTTACGGAATCGGGCAAAAAAGCGTTTAAAAGCACGTCCTCGACTATTCCGTCAAGGCGGGCTATGACGGCGCACTGCGCGCCGAGAAGCTGTATCTCTTCGTTGTTCGAGCCGTTGCCCGTATCGAAGCACCAGAGAATGCAGTCGGAAATATCCACGACGGAAAACGCCTTCGCCGCCTGCGCTTCGCTCAGTTTCGCAAACGCGGAAAGTATTTTAAGCGTGCTTTCCGCCTCGTCGTGCGGCAGACGGTAAAAATAGCTCAGCTCCTCGAATTTTCCGCTTTCGGCGAGCTCGCGCGCGTGCGCGTAATGGTATTTTGCAGTTACCGCGTCGGGCGAGAGAGTGAGTAGCTTATCGAATGCGGCGAAGCACTCCTCGGTTTTGCCGCAGTTGAATGCGGAAACCGCCTTAAAAAACAGCAGCGTAACGTCGTAAGAAAGCTCGTCTTCGAGCTTGCAGAAAAGCTCGTACGCCTCGGCGTGAAGCTTGTTTTCGCAGCAGACCGTTGCTATCTTATAAACGTCCTCGGGATTTTTGCACTTGATTTCAAGCAGTCTTTTCGCAAGAGAGCGGCTTTCCTCGGCGCGCTTTTGCTCTGTGCGCACCGCCGCGAGTATGGTAAGCGCCTGTACGTTTTCGGGGTCTTTTTCGAGCACCGAAAGGCACTCGGCCTCCGCCTCGTCGTTCTTGTCGCAGATTATGTTGCACATTGCGATATAATTTCTCGCGGAAAGATAGGACGAATTGCCCTCGTCTACGCTTTCGAAATCCTCTATCGCCTCGTCGTATCTGCCCTGACGCATATTGTCGATGCCGCTTTGTATGACCGACGAAAAGTCGGCGATACGAGGCGGATACACGAATTTCAAAGGATTAGGTGTACGGGTTAGAAAGGTTTTCATTATCTCGCCGCGAAGCTCCGCGTCGAGGTCGTCCGACTCCATTAACAGTTTGTTATAGTAATATGCGGAAATATGCTCGTTATTGAGGCTCATATACGCCATTGCAAGCCCTTCGTACGCCTCGGAAAGGTCGTCCGAAGCAGTGCAATCGAGGTACTTAAACCAGCTGTTTACGCACTTTTCGTACTGACCGATATCGTCGAAGATTTCCGCGTAAAGCATATAGCAATCCTCGTCGTTGCAATTGAGCTCGGCATTTTTGTTGAGCATTTTGAGCGCGCCTATATAGTTGTGTTCTTCAACGAGGTCGGCGGCTATTGCTATGAGCCTGTCGCTGCCGAAATCGATTTTTACCGTCTTTTTCATATATTACCCGAAAAGTTTATCCACGTCCGCGCGGGTGAACTCGTAATCGGTATTGCAATAATGGCAATGCACCCTGACCGCGCCCTCTTCTTCTATAATTTTATAAAGCTCATCTTTGCCAACGGGCATAATTACGCCCTCTATTTTTTTGCGCGAACAGTTACATTTATATTCGGGGAAAGTGAGATAAAGTTGCCCCTTATTTATTTCGTCTTTGAAAAATTCGTCGATTATTCCGTCCGCGCCGTATTTTTCGACGACGTCGGCTACGTTTACGAACGCCTGCATGCGCTCCTCGGCGGCGTCCATAATTTCCTGAGTATACCCTGGCATAAGCTGCATGACGACGCCGCCCGCGGCTATGCACTCGCCGCCCTGCATTTTTACGCCTATTGCTATCGCGGTGGGTATCTGCTCGCTCTTGTCGTAGTACTGCATTAAATTTTGAGAGACGTCGTTGCCGACCAGCTCGCACGTGCCGACGAACGGACGGTAAAACCCGTCATCCTTTATTACCGTGAGATAGCCGCCGTGAAGCTTCCCGTTGCACGCCCCGTCTATATAGCCGCGTATGTGCCCGTTTATATCGCCCGAAACGCTTGCCGTGCCCGCGTCGCCCTCCGCTTTGACGGTAAGAGAAACCGCGCCCCTTTCGCTTTTGAGGCAGCCCGCCATATACGCGCACGCAGTCAGAAGCCCGCCGAGCGTTTTTGCCGCGCCCTCGTTCAATTTGTGTGTTTTTATTGCGGCGTTGACCAAGTCGGTGGTTTCGAGCACCGACAGCGACACGTAACCGTCCGAGATAAGCGATTTGTAAAGTTTACTCATATATTTCACCTAATTCCGCGTGCAGATAAAATTTATCCTCTCTAGTTTTTGCTTGCCGAGGTGCCCCTCTACGCGCACGTTAAAGCCCGCTGTTTCAAGCGCGGAAACAATATCGCTTTCGGTATGCGCGTACTGTACGTGTTTTTCGTCGGAGCGGACGTAGCTTCCGTCGGCGCGCCGCTCGAAAACCGTCAAATCCATTTCCACACGGTCGCCTTTGTCGGCATTGAACCAGATGTAGCTTATATCCTCGCGAACCTCCGCGAACATATTGTTGCCGATTATATTTTTGAGCTTATACTCGGAACTTACGTCGAATATGAACGCGCCGCCCTTTTTAAGACAAGCCGCAACGTGCGAAAACGCCGTTTGAAGCTTGCCGTGCGGAACGTAGTTTAAGCAATCGTTTACCGCCACGGCAAAATCCATTTTGCCGTTTAGTTTTAGTTTGGTGATATCGCCGAGTAAAAATTCCGCCCCGACCCCCTCTTTAAGCGAAAGCCGCTGAGCCGTATCGAGCATCTGCGGCGAAATATCCACGCCGAGCACGCTGTACCCCGCCCTTATCAGCGCGCGCGTGAAATAGCCGTTGCCGCAGCCGATATCGACCCCGCGCCTGCCCGCGCCGAGCTTTTCAAGCGTTTTAATTAAATACTGCGACCATTGTTCATAGCCGCAGTCGTCGTTTAAGTATTCGAACCATCTGCCCAGCGCAGAGTAAGAATTCGCCATAAAAATTTCCTTATCGGCAAAATTACCGCAGCAGGTTTTCAGAGCTGACTTTCTTCTTTTTACCTTTCTTTCCGTCGTCCGTTTTAAGCGCCTTTTCGCGTTCCGCGAACATCTTGTTGTATTCGGCGTATGCGGGTTCGTTTTTATGCTCGTTTTCGTAATCGGCAACCGCCGCATACAGTTTGCGCCTTTGCTCCGCAACCCCGCTTATCTTGCCGCGCGTTATCGTGCCGCCGAGCGGCGAAACCGCCGCCTCTTCCGCTATGGGCAGTATAGGCTTGCCTATAAGCTCGCTCTTGCCCGCAGCCAGAAGCTCGCCAGCGACACGCTTTTCTTCGTCCTCTTTTACCTGCGCAAGCTCCTTAGGGCTCATTTTTGCCCTGTCCTTTTCCTGCGAGGTCTTGTATTCGGGCGCAACGTGCAAATCGAAAATCCATTGCGTATAGCTCATCCAGACTATCAGCGTCATCGAAAAGCCGAACAGTACGAAAAGGATATAACCGATTATGAGGAAAAATGCCGCAGCCTGCCCCAACCAGAGTATCCACACGGGAATAAGCGCAAAAGCAGCCATAAAAGCCGTCTGCAACGGATATGAAACAGCCAGCACGAAGGCGTTTTTTACTATCGTTAAAAATTTAAGATTATAGCTTACGCCTACCGCAATATACCACGCGCAATAAACGCCGACGAGCACGGTCGCGATTATCGAGAAAACGTAAGCGGTTACGGGACCCCCGCGAGAGCCGCCCTGCGCGATGACAAGGTCTTTCCAATCGCCGAGGACAACCGACATAAACAGGAATGCCATAAACACGGTGACGGGAACGAGCACGTTGAAATAGCTCACCCGCACCCCGTGAAAAAAGCCTTTAAGCGTAAATTTGCCCTGCGTATTCAACAGCTTTTTCATGGAATACGCACCGCCAGCTATACCTATCGCGGCAACAAACCCCGCCACTATCAGAAGCGAATAAAACAGTAGATCCGATGAAAGGTAAATTCCCTCGTTCAGCCCCTGCGTATCGGGAAACGCAGGATAACCTATGCCCGTGTTGGCATTGAAAGGATATTGAAACCCGAGCCCTCTTATATACGCCGAGCGCAAAATCATAATGCCTATACCCGGAGAAAAGAAAACGAGCACAAGCAGATTTATAAGTACGATTTTACCGAAATTGCTTTTGAATATATCCCACGTAAGCCCCCATCTGCCGCGTTCGTCGGCGGTCCTTACATAGTCGTCGGCAAGTTCGTTACCGGCAAGATTTTTTACGTTAAACGCCATATGTTATAACCTTTCGAAATTACTGTTTAAATAATACCATATACTTAGAAATTTTTCAACTGTTTTAAGGCGGCATAAG
>DOCD01000046.1:5071-7265 GCA_003503945.1 Clostridiales bacterium
CATAAGCCGCCGCGAAGTGTTATTGAGGCAATTTTTTAATTTTGCTTGTCTTTTTTAAGGTAATTAAAAGGAACGCGACGGCAATAACCGCGCCAAGCGCCCAGCCTATCGACCAAGCCCAGCACACGCCCGAAAAGCCCCAGCCGACGTCGGTAAGGATATACACGAGCGCCACGCGCAGTGCGAGGTCCGCAAGCGTGCTTATCGTAAAGCCGAGGTTCCCGCCGCAGCCGCGCACCGCCCCGTCGGATACGATTTTTATGCATACCACGGGTAAGAAGCTCGACACGACGACTAAAAACTGCACAGAGTACGCCATAGCCTGTTCGGTAAGCTTTTCTTTCTGGATAAATACGTTCGTAAAAAACTGCGGAAAGGTAACAAGCAGAATAAGGAAGCAAACGCTCGTTATCATTGCGTAGCACAATACCGCCAAATAACCTTTTTTAATGCGCGCGTATTCGCACGCAGCCTTGTTCTGGGAACAGAAATTCGACAGCCCGTTTGTCATCGACACCACCCCCATATTAGCCATACATACGAGCTTGAACGCCGTTGTAAAGCCCGTCGTCGCGTCTTCGCCGAGAAGATTTATACGCTTGTTTATGAAAAAGTTTCCTACGGACACGAAGCTTTGCTGTAAAATAACGGGGATAGACGTTATCGTCAGTTCCTTTAAAAGAGTTTTGTCGAATACTTTCGGCTTTATTTCCGCGGGTATGGCTTTGAGCTTTTTTATAAGCACCGCAGCCGTCAGTATGCACGAAATCGCCTGCGATATCAAGGTAGCCCACGCTGCGCCCGCAACGTCCATATGGAAGCCGCAAACAAACAGAAAATCAAGCCCGATGTTCAGAAGAGATGAAATTACGAGGAAGATAAACGGCGTTTTGCTGTCGCCCAGCGCGGAGCATATCCCGCAGCCTAAATTGTATAAAAAGACGAACGGCAACGAACCGACGTATATGTAAAGGTAGGCGCGGCAATCGTCGAAATACGAGCCGTGCACGCTGAGCGCCTTTAAAAAGAAGTTACCGAAGGCGAAGCCCGTAACCATAAGCGCCGCGCAGAGCACCGCAAACGCAATAATTGCGGTGTTTACCGTTTCGCGCACGCGCACGTTGTTGCGCGCGCCGAAGTATTTTGCAACTATTACCGAGCACCCGCCGTTCGCGCCGAGCGCAAACGCAAGCAACACGTTTATAATAACGGTGGCGTTGCCTATCGCGTCGACGGCGAGCGCGCCCTCCCTTGCGAAATTGCCGACGACGAGCAAATCGACAAGCGAATAAAACTGCTGCACCATTGCGCTGCCGAAAAGCGGTAAAGAATATAATAAAAGTATTTTCCAGACGTTGCCGCCCGTTAAATCCGTCTTGCTTTTTTCCATTGTAGAATATATTATAATAACCCGAAAGCGGCTAATCAAACAATTTTGTTACATAATTTGTTTAATGCGGGTTTTGTGCTTTTTGAAAAATTTCTGTTTAAAAGGGCAGTCCTAATCCGATTAAATAAAATAACGCAACGTGAAATACCGTTGCGTTACTATATCAGGTCTGCACTAAAATAATTTAAGGCGTGGCTGAAACTCATACTGCTTACTTCGCACTCGGAATAAATCGGAGCCTTCTTCGGCCATTGTATGTGTTGCTCACGAAAATTATAAGGTTCTTATACTAGTGCGCCTTGATACCGAAATTATATAAACAAATTAACAATGCGTTTGTGCTTTTTTACCGCATAACTATATATTTTGTATGCGCCGCTGTTTTCTCTTTGTTCTACCCAAAATAAAATCAAATCGCTTTGGTCTATCATTGCAAGGTTACGGTAATAAATTGCCGTGTACCAAAAGTCAAAATCTTTTGTCGGACACTCCAACGCTTCATAATCTTTCGGGATAAACCATCTCGGCGGCTTTTGCAAATGCTTATCGAGCGCAAAACAAAACACTCTTTTAATATTGAGCTGCGGCTCGGCGTTTCTCTTTTCCGTTACAACGTCATAGCACAAATCGTCAAAATCGCTTCTGCCGCCGAACAGAAAAATTCTCACTCCGTCCTCTATCGCCTTGTCGATTTCTATTCTCGTTCTCGCTATAAGGTCGTCCGTTATATCGACGTTAAAATGCCCGAAGCAAGAACAAGTCTTTTCAACTGTTGACATAAAAAAAGATGCCGCTCCCTTGCGA
>DOCD01000046.1:7520-7689 GCA_003503945.1 Clostridiales bacterium
AAAAGATGCCGCTCCCTTGCGAGAACGACACCGTAGAATATACCGTTCATCGCGTTAGTCGCCAAACCAATTACAATTCGCCAAAGGGATTTGTAAACAACAACTTGGGTATAGTTCTACCTAAACTATGCCCATTGGCGAAAAAAAATATGTAATTGATTTGGCAATT
>DOCD01000169.1:0-5441 GCA_003503945.1 Clostridiales bacterium
ACTATACTTCGCAAGCGAAGTATAGTGCGCTATATTTTATAAAAGATTATAATGATAAATTGTAATTTATTCGACTATTCGTCATTGCGCCCGAGCGTTAGCGAAGGTTTGCGCACCTTAATTTAAAAAGTTTCAGATATTATTACGCAAAGGCATTTATGCCGAAGCAATCCAGACTAAACGATATATTTCTTCTAGATTGCTTCGTCGCTTACGCTCCTCGCAATGACGATGGAATTTTCGTGCTGCTGTGTGCCGCCTACGTCGGGACGAACTAGTCTAAAATGTGCTTACTGCGCCGACGGAACGTATTTGGTCATAGTGCCGTCCTTGTTCAGCACCCACGTCTTGCAAAGCTTTTCAAAGCTTGCCCCGCTGTTGCCGAGCTTCATTTCGACAAGCCCGGTAAACGTCAGAACGCCGTTTTCGAATTTATACTTGCAAACAAACTTGTCTACGTAGGTTTTTTCGTCACCGTATGAATAGGTCAGCGTCGCTTCGCCCTTTTGCTCGTCGAGCTTGATATATCGGTCATACGAGTGGCACTCGACGCCCTCGACGGGCTCCTGCTCGAAGCGTGAGCTTCCCGGACCGTAATAGTCTGAAGGAATTTCGAATATCGTATCGGAGTAAACGTGGGAGTGGTCTTTTCTGTCAAGAAAGTAGCTTTTACGCAGGCTTTTGAAAGTTTGCTCGTCCATTCCGTCGTCCGCGGGCGAAAGAAGGGTGCAAATCGTTTTGCCATTGACTTCCCTTGTCGTGCAATTTAACAGATATGTATTTCCGTCGTAAGAATATTCGCATAAGTTATAAGAAAGAAGCTTTATTACGACTTCGAGGCTTTTGTTGCCGAACCTCGAATAGCCCGTAAACTCGTCTGGGCTTATTTTGATATCGTAACTGCCCTTGTAGCCGCGATAAGAAAGCGTTATCGTCTGTTTTTCGGTAGAAACCGTCGGGTCGAATCCGCTGACCTTGCAGTCATGCGAGCAATTTCTGCTGTACCCGTCCTCGTAAGTAACTTTGACGTAGACCCCGCGTAGGTCCAACGTGTCGCCTATAATATATTGCTTTACCGCGCCGCCGAAATCGAATTCGACGCCTGTTATATCGTATACGGTATATTTATATTTAGCCTTTTGTCCCGTAGGATTGTATGTTACGGTTATTTCCTTTTCGCCACTGCAGCTTAAATCTAACCCTTCTACGGTGCACCTTTTGACGTCAATTTTGACCCTTTCGCCGTCTCTTCTGGTTGCCCATACGGATAGGGGATAGTAAAATCCCACACTGTCGTCGACATAAAAATAGGGGACGCCGTTTATATTTTCTATATCGATTTGAGTAATCCCGTACACGGTGCAATCGTATTTTGCTTTAATTTCCGTGCCGAAATAGCCTACGCTTATTTTGAAAACGCCCTCTTTACTGCCGTCGAAGCCCTCGAACGTAAAGCGCGAACCCGAACGGAAGTTTTCATATTCCATGCTTTTTCCGTTTTCCCGAGTGAGCGTAACGCTTAAATCGCCCGCAGAAAAGTTGTCGCCAACGGTGAATTTTTTTAGTCCTTTGGAAAGAGTAAGGCTTTTTACGGGCGAATAATGAACTCCGCTCGCGCCTATGCATTCATTGTACGACGAATACGAATACGGCGCCCAGTAAAAGTTGACGTAATACTCGTAATAATCGTCCTCTAATGTTTTGCACTCCGCGTCGTACTCGCCATTGTTGTACTCTTTTCCGTTGTAATTGAGCAAGTGCAGGACAAGCTTTTGCCCGCCCGTTGCGTCGACGTTCGTCCAGTAACCGTAATAAGCTTGCCCGCCAACCGTTGCATAAAGCCCGCCATCCTCGTAACAGTTCATATAGATGTAGCGGTCGGGATACATCATAAAAGCATCAGTGTGAATTCCTTCGAATTCATAATAGACGGGGTCGTCCGTAAGCTTTTTCTCCCAGTCTGTAATCTGCGGAAGCTCTTCCCAGCCGTATTCCGCATACGGATTGGTTTGTTCGGAAGATTTAATTCTTTCGTTACTGACAATCGGGGTTTCGGTCGGGATGTCGGTTTCGCCGTCGTCGCAGCCCGAAAGCGCGAACGCCCCCGCACCCGTAAAAAGGATAAAAGCCGCGCTCAATATAAGCAAATGTCTCCTCATATTGCCCTCCTTGCAGCGGTTTTAAATAAGCCGCGCCCTTTTTTCGCGCAAATTATTTTTTAAGACTGAGCTTCGCCTTTTTCGCTATGTTTGCGGGGGTAAAGCCGAAGTGGGAGTACAGCGTTTTGTAGTCGCCGCTCAGTCCGAAGGTCGTCATTGCGATTATCTCGCCGTTGTCGCCCGCGTATTCGCGCCAGCCCAAAGGGCTTGCCGCTTCCACGCATACGCGCGCCTTTACGTCCTCGGGGATAACCGACCGCTTGTATTTTTCGGATTGTTTTTCAAAAAGCTCCATACAGGGCAGGGATATCACCCTCGCCTTTACGCCGTCCTTTTCAAGCAGTGCCTTAGCCTGCGAGCAGAGCTCCACCTCCGAGCCCGTGGCAATCAACAGCACGTCGGGTTTTCCCTCGCAGTCCTCGGCGATATAGCCGCCGCAAATCGCGTTTTCGCCTTTGTTGAACTGCGCAAGGTTCTGCCTCGAAAGAATTATCGCCGTGGGGCGGTCGCCCGTCAGTGCGGAAATATAAGCCGAAGCCGTTTCGCTGTAATCCGCGGGGCGGAACACGTTTATATCGGGCATTGCACGAAGCGCGGCAAGCTGTTCGACGGGTTCGTGCGTGGGTCCGTCCTCGCCAACGCCTATCGAATCGTGCGTAAGCACGTAGATTACGGGCAGCTTCATAATGGCGCTCATGCGCATTGCTCCCTTCATATAGTCTGAAAAGGTGAAGAAGGTGGAGCATACGACCCTCAGCCCGCCGTGCAGCGCGATTCCGTTGCAGATTGCCGCCATTGCGTGTTCGCGTATGCCGAAGTGAATATTGCGCCCCGTTCTGTTTTCGGGCGAGAACCATTCTTCGCCTTTTAAATCTGTTTTGGTCGACGGCGAAAGGTCTGCCGAGCCCGATAAAAGGTTGGGTATTCTTTTCGCTAATTCGTTGAGTATTTTACCGCCGCTTATGCGCGTTGCTTCGGGCTTATCCGCGACGAATTTTTCGGTTTTGTCGGGCGAGAATACGCCGAAATATTCGTCGTATTCCTTTTTGAGTTCGGGATATGCCTCGGCGTATTTTTCAAGCAGCCTGTTCCATTCCGCTTCCGCCCTGCATTTTTCTTCGGCGATGCGTTTTAAGTGATAGCTTACCGCTTCGGGCACCTCGAAGGGAGGGTCGGTCCAGTTCAGACTGTCCTTCGTTTGTTTTAGCTGTTCCTCCGTGAGCGGCGAGCCGTGCACCGCCGCGCTTCCCGCAAGAGGGGAGACATAGCCTATAACCGAACGGCAGATAATGACGGAGGGCTTGTTTTTTTCGCGCTGCGCGTCGCATATGGCGGTGCGAATTTTCTTTACGTCGTTCGCGTCGCTTACCTCTATGACCTGCCAGCCCATTGCCGCAAAGCGCATAGCCGTGTTTTCGGAAAACGCCGTCGAGGTGTCGCCCTCTATGGAAATATCGTTTTTATCGTAGAAAAGTATGAGTTTGCCCAGCTTCTGCGTGCCCGCGAACGAGCAAGCCTCGTAGCTTATTCCCTCTTCGAGGCAGCCGTCGCCGCAGAGCGCGTAGGTATAGTGATTGACTATGCTATAACCCGTTTTATTGAATTTCGCCGCAAGATATGCTTCGGCGAGCGCAAGCCCTACCGCGTTCGCTATGCCCTGACCCAAAGGTCCCGTCGATACGTCCACGCCGTCGGTCACGCCGTATTCGGGGTGCCCGGGGGTTTTCGAGCCGAATTTTCTGAAGATTTTCAAATCCTCCTTGGTTACGTTAAACCCGAAAAGGTGCAAGAGGGAATAAAGAAGTGCGGAGCCGTGCCCCGCGGACAGCACGAACCTGTCGCGGTTGACCCATTTCGGATTTTTGCAGCTGAAATTCATAAACTCCGAAAACAGTGTGAACGCCACGGTCGCCGCACCCAGACATATGCCGGGGTGACCCGAGTTTGCTTTGGTTATCGCTTCGGCGGAAAGTACCCTTACCGCGTCTATACATTTCTGATTGATGTTTGTTTCCTGTGTCATTTAAAGCTCCTGATAGGTTCTGAACGCGTCCTTCAACGCGGGATATAGCTGTTTGAATATTTTGTAACGTTTTTCGTAGCCCGCCGCGGCTTCGGGGTCGGGCGTGACCGTCTGGGTTATTTCGATAAGCGAATCCGCCGCCGCCTTAACGTCTGGATACTTTCCGCAGGCAACCATGGCGAGCATCGCCCCGCCGTACGCGGGGCCCTCCTGCGTTTTGGGCGTCTGGACGGGCATATTTAAAACGTCCGCTATTATCTGCCGCCAGAGGGGGCTTTTCGAGCCGCCGCCGCATATGCGCGTGCCTTTTATCCCCGTTCCGTTTGCCTTTGCCACTTCGACGCAGTCTTTGAGGGCGAACGCCACGCCCTCCATAACCGCAAGCGTCATCTGAGTGCGGGTGGTGGTGGGGCGTAAGCCTATGAACGCGCCGCGTGCGAAAGTATCGTTGTGCGGGCTTCTTTCGCCCATAAGATAGGGCAGGAAGAACAAATCGTTTTTGCCGCGCAGCTTATCCGCGCCGCGCTGTTCTGCGGCGAACTCTTTGGTTTTTAAAATGCTTTCCATCCACCACATATTGCACGAAGCGGCGGAAAGTATGCAGCCCATAAGGTGGTACTTTCCGTTTGCGTGCGCAAAGGAGTGGAGGGCGTTGTTTGCGTCGACGGAAAATTTATCGTTCGAAATAAATACCGTGCCGCTCGTGCCGAGCGAAATATTGCAGTCGCCGTCGCCTATCGTGCCCGTGCCGATTGCCGCAGCCGCGTTGTCGCCCGCGCCCGCGCAGACGCGCACGCCTTCGGGGAGCTGCAACTCCTTTTTGACGCTGCCTAAAAGCTTGCCGACCGTATCGTACGATTCGTAAAGGCGGGGGAGCATGCCTTCGTCGATACCGCAAACTTCAAGCATATCCTTGCTCCAACGCTTGTTTTTAACGTCCAAAAGAAGGGTGCCGCTCGCGTCCGAATAGTCGGTGGCGTGTACGCCCGTAAGGCGGTAAACGATATAGTCCTTCGGCAGCATAATTTTATTTATGCGGTTAAAGTTTTCGGGTTCGTTTTCTTTAAGCCACAGTATTTTCGGCGCGGTAAACCCCGCGAACGCGATATTCGCTGTGCGTTCGGAAAGGACTTTGCGCCCTATAACCTCGTTTAAATATTCGGTCTGTTTTTCCGTCCTGCCGTCGTTCCAGAGTATGCAGGGGCGTATAACCTTGTCGTCCTTGTCTAAAACGACAAGCCCGTGCATCTGCCCGCCGA
>DOCD01000169.1:5739-6060 GCA_003503945.1 Clostridiales bacterium
CAAGCCCGTGCATCTGCCCGCCGACGCCTACGCCTTTTACGGCGGATTTGTCCTGCCCTACAAGAAGGCGCATTATCCCGCCTATTACGCCCGAATACCAATCCTCGGGGTTCTGCTCTGACCAACCGTCGCGGGGGTAGTGCACCGTATAGGTTTGCGTAACCGAATTAATGATTTTTCCGTCGCCGTCAACCAGAAGCAGCTTTACGGACGACGTTCCCAAATCGATACCGATATACATAGTTTTTCCTCTTAAAAATGCCGCCGAAAAAATTTTTTTCGGCGGCAACGTCGTTTTATTTTCCGAAAAGTACGCTGTTC
>DOCD01000096.1:0-2034 GCA_003503945.1 Clostridiales bacterium
CCCTAAAATGGCTGACCGCATTGTATTAAATTAGAACTTTCCAACTCTTCAAGCGAAATATCTTCGTCTTTGCCGTTGATATTATAGATTATCTTCATATGGTCGTCGTAAAGATAAATTCTGTCGATAAACGTATCTATCAGTTTAGCCTTACCGTCTTTTGTCGTTGTGTCAATCTTCCTGAAATTATATAATGCCATTTTGAATTGCTCTTTGGTGAACAGCGGTGAAGTTGCTTTCTCTTTTGCAAGCTGTTCTTCAAAGGCTTTTTTCTGTTCTTCCAACTCGTTCAGCCGTGCTAATAGCGTATCGGAAGCAACGCCTTTTTGAATAGCTGTTACGATATTGTCAATCTCTTTATTCTTTTCGGCTAATTGCTTTTCAAGCATAGGCAGTATGGTGTTTTCTTCGTATTGCAAGCTGTAGAGCAAATCGGCAAGCCTGTCAATGATTTCGTCTTGTTGAAGAAATTCCATTGTCTTGTTTACGATAAAGTTTTCGATTTTTTCCTTATCGACTTTATGTTTATCGCAAAGATGTTTGCGCGCACGGTTACAGATATAATAACGGTAGGCTTTGCCGTTCTGACTTGTTCCCGAATAAGCTGTCATCAATGCGCCGCATTTGCCGCAATAGAGATGAGTTGTAAGCAGGTAGTCGTTTTCATCCTTATGAGCGGCGGGGGCAATAGAGTGTTTCTGAATTGTTGATTGAACCCTTTCAAATAAACCTTTATCTATAATGGCTGGGACAGCATCTTCCAGCACGATTCCCGAATGACGGTACTCTCCAACATAAGTGCGGTTAGAAAGCATATATAAAACGCTATTGTAAGCAATAAGTTTTCCGTCTGAACGACGAAGCCCTTTTAATTTTAAAAAGTCATAAATTTCTTTTGCGGTCTTTCCGTCGGCACACATTTGAAATGCAAGAGCAACGACAGGGGCGGAGTCTTCGTCTATGACAAGCCGATGGTCAACAACCTTGTAGCCGAAAGGAATCGCACCGCCGTTCCATTTGCCCTTTAATGCGTTTTCTCTGAATCCCCGCTTAACGTTTTGAGAGAGGTTGGCAGAGTAGTATTCTGCCATAGCTTCTATCATTGATTCAAGGATGATACCTTCGGGGCCGTCCGAGATATTCTCTTTTACGGAGATGATTTTAACGCCGTTTTTACGTAAATTGTAGCGATAGAAGGCAGAGTCGTAACGACTGCGGGCGAATCTGTCTAACTTCCACACGAGAACCACATCGAACAGTTTTTTACCGCTGTCGGCAATCATTTTCTGAAAGTCGGGGCGGTCATCGGTTTTAGCCGAATAAGCTCTGTCTATGTATTGTCCGACTATTTCTATATCGTTGTATTTCGCGTATTCGTTACAATCCCGAAGTTGTCCCTCAATACTTTCTTCTCTTTGATTGTCGCTCGAATAGCGTGCATAAATTACTGCTTTCATTTATTCTGTTCCTCCATAAGGTGTAAAAGAGCTTCTTTCAACTTAGCATTTGCGGGGGAGTTGGGGTCGAAACACATTTCGATTAACTCCTGCATTTGTTTATTGTCTTTAAATACCTTCGGTTGAAATTCGTACAATTTACCTTGTGGGTTGTCGCATCTTCCAAAGATATAGTCAAGTGAAACGTCAAAATAATCCGCATACTGTATAAGCACGTTAAAAGACGGAAAGGTTGTCCCGTTTTCATAACGATAAATAGAGGGCTGGTCAACGCCTTCAAACATTGCGGCAAGTTTGGCTTGCGATAGCTGAACGCCTTCCCGCAAAGCCTTTAAGCGTTCTCCCACGATTTTTTTATCCATTAAAAACCTCGACTCTAATTTTTACAAGTATTATAGTATAAATTAACATTAAAGTCAATGTTAATTTAACATTCTATTAAAAAAATGAGCCGCCAATAGACTAATTTTATGTACTAAAAGTAAAACCGTCGAAGCGACCTGATTCACTAATAGCAACCGTATTCAAATTAAAAGTCCGAGTTTATTAACTCGGACTTTTAATAAGCATTAGATAG
>DOCD01000096.1:2330-2760 GCA_003503945.1 Clostridiales bacterium
CCAGACTTAAAAACTATAAAACAGTGAATTTAAAATAAGGTCCTGTTTTTATATGCTTTTTAAAAATTCTGTTAAAAGCTGTTTCTGCTTTGGGGTTAATTTTGCTATTACATCAGTCAATGTTTCGGTTTCCTCGCCACTGTTAAAAAATTCGGCAAGAGAAATACCCAAGCCGTCGCAAACAAGTTGAAGTTGTCCAATTGTAATATCCTGCTGCCCCAATTCCACGCGCCTTAAATGTGTTTGCGATACGCCCGCCCATTCGGCTAAGCGATTTTGAGTGAAGCCCGTCCGTTCACGCAACTCCTTAATTCGTTTTCCGACGTCCATTTTAAACTCCTTTATTCTTATAAGTATAATTTTACGCTTATTTTGTCAAAAAATAAGTTTTATAATAAGTTTTATATGGTTGATTTGTTAGTCTTATAAT
>DOCD01000142.1 GCA_003503945.1 Clostridiales bacterium
CCGAAAATATTATCGCCGAAGTAAAAAACCTTATAAACGATGGCTATAAGGAAATTACTTTACTCGGGCAGAACGTAAACTCTTACGGTAACGGAACGGACGATTTGTCTTTTCCTCAATTGCTCGAAAAAATCGCGGCAATAGACGGAAAGTTCAGGCTACGGTTTATGACGAGTCATCCGAAGGATTTTTCGGAAGAACTTGCAAAGGTAATAGCTGAAAATCCGAAAATATGCAGACAGGTTCACTTGCCCGTGCAAAGCGGTTCGGATACAATCCTTAAAGCTATGAACAGAAAATATACTTCCGCGGATTATCTTAAAAAAATCGAAATTTTAAAAAAGTATGTGCCCGATTGCGCCGTCACCACCGACTTGATCGTGGGCTTCCCCGGTGAAACCGAGGAGGATTTCAAAGCGACGATGGAACTCGTGAAGCGAGTGGATTATTCGTCTGCGTTCACGTTCGTTTATTCGCGGCGCAACGGCACTGTTGCGGCGAATATGCCAAATCAGATACCTGAGGAAATTTCCAAAGACAGGATAATGCGCCTTGTCGAGCTCGTCAACACGCTTACGCGTGAACACTCGAAAAAGTATGTAGGCAGTACTGTTGAAATTTTGTGCGAGGGATACGACGATAAAAAGAAAATGTATCTCGGCAGGGACGAATACGGCAGAATGGGATATTTTGAGAGCGACAAAGACGTTTTGGGCGAATTCGTCGATATCAAAATCACTAATGCAAACGGGGTTTCGCTCATAGGCGAAAAGGTATAAAAATGGCGCTTTCACAGATGATGCAGCATTATTTATCCGTAAAAGATAAATATAAGGATTGTATAATTTTTTACAGACTCGGCGATTTTTACGAGATGTTTTTCGACGATGCGAAAAAGGTGTCAAAGCTTCTCGATTTGACTTTGACGGGGCGCGATTGCGGGCTTTCGGAGCGCGCTCCGATGTGCGGCGTTCCTTTTCATGCGGCGGACGGTTATATAGCAAAGCTCGTTTCAATGGGTGAAAAGGTTGCGGTTTGCGAACAGCTTGAAGAGGCGTGCGCGGGGAAGGGTATTGTTGCCCGCGACGTAATCAAGGTTGTGACCGCAGGTACGATTACCGACGACGGTCAGCTTGACGAAAAGCAGAGCAATTACGTGTGCTGCGCAATGAAAAACGGTGAAGCCGTCGCGCTTGCCTGGGCGGATATTACGACCGGAGAATTTGTATCTTCCGAGTTTTCCGGTACCGACTGTGTAAAACAGGCGATGACGCAAATGGTCAAACTCGGCGTAAAAGAAATTATCTGCAACGACGAAATGCTGTTCTCGTGCAAAAATGCGGCCGAGGTAGAGCGCGGAATTTTGCCGCATTTTTCGAATTATCCCGCTTGGGCTTTCGGATATGCCGCCGCTGAAAGAGTGGTGTTGGAGCAGTTTAACGCAAAGTCTTTACAGGCGTTTCCGATAAACGGTAAGCCTAATGCGGTTGGCGCGTCGGGGGCACTTTTGCAGTATCTTAAAGAAACCCAGATGCACGCGCTTAAAAATATCGACGGTATTAAGTATCTCAAAAACGATACTTTTATGCAGCTTGACGAAACGGCGATAAAAAACCTCGAACTTATCAAAACTCTTGGCAGCGGCAAAAAATACGGTTCGCTTCTCTGGCTCATGGATAAGACGAGCACTGCGATGGGCGCAAGGCTTTTAAATAACAGTATTTTATATCCGTTCGCCGACGCCGACGCGATTAATTACCGCCTCGACGGAGTTGAGGAGCTTTTCAACGCAACGGTTATTCGGCTCGGGCTTGTAGACCTTCTCAAAGGCGTAAAGGACATAGAAAGGTTGACGGGCAAAATAAGCAACAACCTCGTATCGCCGAAGGACTGCTTGGCGCTGGCGCAGTCAATTTCCGCAATACCTAACATTAAATTCAGGCTTGCGGGTTTTAAATCGAAAATTATATGCGATATAACGGAAAAGCTTTACGATTTGTCTGCGGTTTCCGAGCTTATCGAAAGGGCTATCAATCCCGAGCCGCCCGCTCAGATGAAGGACGGCGGTTACATAAAGCGCGGGTACAGCGCGCAACTGGACGAACTGCGCGAAGTCAGAAATAATGCAAACAAGCTTGTTCTCGAAATGGAGTCGAGAGAAAGGGATTCGACGGGAATAAGAACTTTAAAAATAGGTTTCAACAGGGTTTTCGGCTATTTTATTGAGGTTTCAAAATCCTTCAAAGATAAAGTGCCGCTAAATTATCAGCGCAGACAGACGCTTGCGAATGCCGAAAGGTATACTACTGAGGAGCTTAAAGAGCTTGAAAACAAGATACTTGGCAGTGACGAGCTTGCTTTGAAGCTCGAAGCGCAGCTTTTCGATTATATTAAATCCGTGCTTTCGGAGAATATAAACAAGCTTAAAATTATTTCGTCTGCGGTTGCGCTTCTCGACCTGATTGTTTGTTTTGCGGAAATCTCCAAAACAAATAAATACGTCCGCCCTACAATGGTTGAAAG
>DOCD01000018.1:0-665 GCA_003503945.1 Clostridiales bacterium
GCAAAAAGTGTGATTTTTGCTTGCGCACTCAATTTGCGCATATCGCAAGATTTCAGACATCATCGAACGTCTGAAATCTCGCGAAACTAATTTGTCATAAAAATATTTGCAAGACCTCTGCACCACGAGGTGAAAAGCGACCACCCTTTCGGGAGTTTCGCAAATTCTTTGAAAAGCTCGTCCTTCATAGTAAAGTAATCGGCTTTGAGCACGGAAATTATACTGCCCTCAGCGCGGGTATCGCCCACGGCTATTCCTCCGACAGCCACGTCGCCTATCGCGATTATGCTGCCGTTCGCGTAGCCGCCGACGGCAAACGCGCCTATCGCGCAGCCGCCCATGGAATACAGCCCGACTGCAAGCCCGCCGAGCGCGATTACGCCGATTGCCACCCCGCCGAAGGATACGGCGCCCAAAGCAACGGAAGCGAATACAAGAAACCCGAGCCCGAGCACGCCGAAGGCAAACAGCCCCGCGGCGGCCAGCCCGAAGGAAAATATGCCCGCGGCGACGAACCCGAACGAGAACACGCCCTTAGCCACCCTGCCGAGCCCTATATTGACGTGCACGAGCGGCAGTCCGCCTATATGGGTTTTGCTTTTGAACTCGAAATAAAAATCCTTAATATTGAAGCTTCTACCGAACGTGCCTAAGCTTACCCGCGG
>DOCD01000018.1:939-6124 GCA_003503945.1 Clostridiales bacterium
GGGCGCGGCTTCGTAATTTAAAAGCCAGTCCACGCTCACAGAAAACAGCTTAGCCATTTTAGTGAGATTATCCGTTTCGGGGAAAGCGATGTCCCCCTCCCAGCGCGAAACCGCCTGCCTTGTAACCCCGAGTATTTCCGCAAGCCGCTCCTGCGTCATGCCATTGTTTTTTCTGCATCGAGCTATTTTTTCACCGGTAGTCAACTGCCGCACCTCCTCTTTTCGTCTATTATACTATACGAGGCGCCAAATAGCAAGGAACGACAAATTTACTTATGTAACTTTTGAATTGCTTTCGGAAAATTTATCCTAAAAACCGAAAAACTCCGCAGCGTTATTGTAACAGATATCCTCCACGATTGCCGCCGAGGAATACGAGCAAATAGCCCTTGTATTTATCCTGCTCCTCTTCGGTTATTCGCCCGCCCTTCAACGCCTTTAAGAAAATTTTATTCGCCTCGATTGCGGCGCACGCACCGCATAAAAAACCGTCGGTTTTGCCGACGGTTAAAAGCATTTATTTTTTTACGCGGTCCTTTATGAACAGCTTGTATCTGAACGCGTATAAAAGCGCGCCCGCGACAACCGCTATGATTACGGCGGCGATTATGCACACCGTGGCTATCGGGATATCCTTTACGTCAAGGCAGCGCACGTTTATCCACATTCGGTTTATTTCTCCGAGCTTGTCGCCGAAATCGAGCATTACCACGCTTCTTTTTATTACCTCTTCGGGCGGGTACTGCGCGAACAGCTGTCTGCCGCGGTTTACGGAAACTCCGTCCTCCGCGAACCCGAAATCGGCTTTGTCCGCTTCGACGGTGAAATCCCCGTCGCCGAAGAAATAGCTTAAATCGTATTCGTAAACCTCCGCGTCCTCCTCGGCGCCGTAGTTCCACTCCATATAGTCGAAAACGGTCTGCCCCGCGACCGCCGAGGTGTAGCCGATATAGTACATATTGCGCACGGCGTTATCGGGGCGGGATAAGAAATTGACGAAGGACTCCGCCGCCTCCTTCCTGCGTTCGTCGCCGCCTACGCCGTCTTTAAGCATAACCCAGCCGTCGAACCAGAGGTTTGCGCACTCCTCGGGAACCGAATACCAAAGCTCGGTTTCGCTTTCGTCGCTTTCGGCTTCGTCCATAATATACACCGCGTCGCCCGACCACTGATAGTTTGCAATGACCTTGCCCGTAACCATATCCGACTTGCCTGCGTCCGTTTCGAAGGAATACACGTTTTCCTTGATATTCTTCAAAACCTCCTGCGCCTTTTCGATAGTCGCGCCGTCGGTGTCGTTCATAATTACGCTCAATTCGTTTTCGGAAAACTCGCCCGATAAAAGCTTTTCGCTGTTGATTATGCCGAGGGTCGCAAAGTACGCGTCGCGCACGTTGTCCTTTATGGTTACCTGACGCTTATAGTCCTCGTTCAGGAGCACGTTCCAGCTGGCGACGTCTTTTTCGTCCATAACCTTTTCGGGGTTATACACAAGCCCCGTCGTGCCCCACATATATCCCGCGGCGTACTCGTTCCAGCCGTATTTTTCGAAAATGCCGTCTATGTAGGGCGAAACGTATTTTTCGTAATAGGCGTGCTCGCCCGTGCGGAAGCTGTCGGAAAATTTTTCGGCCTTGCCCTCCGCGATAAGCTTCATTAAAAGATAATCGGACGGGCACACCAAATCGTATTCGTCGCCGAGGCTGAGCCTGTTGTACAAATCCTCGTTGGTGCCGAACGTCGAATACTCGACCCTTACTTTATAGTCGTGGTTGGAGTTGAACCATTCGGTGAAGTCGTCCACCATTGAGTTTTCGCCGAATATTCCCTCGCCGTCGCCGAAAGGGTTGTCGATATCGATAAGCTCGTCCTCTGCCCAGCCGCCGAGGTCGATATACTCCTCCCAGCTGCACACCCTTAAAACGACCTCGCGCGGGCTTTCGGCGCAGCCCGCAAGAGATAAAGCCGAGGCGGCGCAAACCGCGGCGGCGGTCAATGCTAAAATTCTTTTCATTTCGCGCCCCTCCTCTTTTTATCGGAAAGCACGTTCATTAAAACGACTATTATTACGACGATTAAAAATATTAGCGTGGAAAGCGCCCACAGCGCGGTTTTCACCTCCGTCTGGCTGCCCTTCGTCGCGTTGACGACGTAGGTGCTTATCGTGTCGAACGTGGACGGTTTTGTGTAGGTTGTGATAAAATAATCGTCGAGCGAGAGGGTCACCGCGAGCATAAAACCCGATAATATGCCGGGGATAAGCTGGGGTATAACCACTTTGAAAAGCGCCTGAGCGGGGGTTGCGCCCAAATCGAGCGCGGCTTCGTAGAGGCTGCCGTCCATTTGTTTGAGCTTGGGTATGATAGACAAATACACGAAGGGCGCCGTCAGCACCACGTGACCTATGCCGAGGGGGATAAACGTATCCTTGCTTATGCGCAAAATAACTATTAAAAGAATACAAATCGAAAAGCCCGTAACTATATCTGCATTTACCACGGGTACGCGGTTTGCCGTATCTATGAGCGACTTCGTCAGCTTTTTGGAGTAAAACGAGCCTATCGCGCCGAAGGTTGCGAGTACGGTGGATATCGCCGCGCACACGAACGCAAGCAATACGGTGCCGAATATCATTGCGCGCAGCTCCTCGTTGCGGAATAAATTTAAGTAGTTATCGAAAGAAAACCCGCCTATACCCGCGCCCACCATCGACGAATCGGTAAACGAATATACCGCGAGCACGAGCACGGGTATGTAGGTGAGCGCAAGCACAATGCCCAGCCAGACGTAAGAGAAAATTCTTTTCACAGTACCGCCCCCCTGTTCGCCGTGTCCTTGTCGCTGAAACGGTCGGTTACGAGCGTGACGACAAAAATTATCGCAAGAAGAATAAGCGCTATCATAGAGCCGTTATTCCAGTCGTACGCGCTGAAATAGCTGCCTATAAGGCTGCCCATTATATACGTGCTGTTGTAGAGCATATCCAAAACGACGTAGTTGGTCATAGAGGGCAGCAAAACCATTGTAACGCCCGAAATTATGCCGGGCACCGAAAGAGGCAGCGTGACCCGCAAAAACACGGTGAGCCTGTTCCCGCCCAAATCCGCAGCCGCTTCCAGAAGGCTTTTGTCGAGCTTTAAAAGCGAGGTATACAGAGGGAGTATCATAAAGGGCAAAAAGTCGTACGACATACCTATTACAGAATTCAAAAACGGGTACGCCGAAATATTCCCTTCGAGCGCGGAAAGTATCTCTTTAAGCGCTGTTATCCTCAGGGTAAAGTTTATCCACATGGGCAGAACGAAAAGCATTAAAAGAACGTGCTTTTTCTTCAAATTACTTCTCGCGAGAATATATGCCGTGGGGTACGCGATTAAAAGGCATACGAGCGTCGTCACGATTGCCAGCGCGAAGCTGTACAAAAGCGTGCCGAGGGTGTTGGTGTTTAGGAAGAAATTTGTGAAGTTTTCGAACGAAATTTTGCCTTGCCCGTCGGTGAACGCATAGTACGCTATGACGAACAGAGGGGCTATCACGAACAGCGCGAGAAATACCGCGTAGGGTATGCAGAGCTGCTTTCTGTTGAACCGCAGAACCATTTACTTTTCCTCCTCCGCGGGCTTCAACGCAAGCTTTATTTTTTCCTTTGCGATTACCACGCCGACAAGGTCGCCCGTGTTCCACATATCGGGGCAGGACAAAACGTAGTCCTCCTCGTTTTCCTCCGTCCTTACGATGTAACGGTAGTGGTCGCCCTTGTATATCATCGATATAATATTGCCCTTTGCCCCGCCCGCGTTCAAATCGTCGGTCATGGATATATCGGACGGCGCGACCTCGACGTTGACTTCGACGCCCGTCAAGTCCTTCTTTTCGCCCTCCGCCGTGACAAGGTATCCCTCTTCGTCTATGTGCGAGCCGCTGTATAGCTGAGTCAAATCGCACTCGAAATCGCCGTCGCCGAATTCGACGGTGTTGTTTTTGGTTATTACGCCGTCGTACTTGTTCACCGTGTACACCTTTTCCATAAGGTGAATGCCGTCCGGCTCGATTCTCAGCCCTATAACGCCGCCGACGGGCGCGTCGGACGTGCTCTGGATAACTATTTCGAATTTGCCTATCTGAACGGTTATTTCGTAATGCACGCCCTTGAATACGGAGGATATGACCCTGCCTTTGAGCTGACCCTCGCCGGGCTTGCATATCCTTATATCCTCGGGGCGGACGACTACGTCGACAAGCTGGTTGATTTCGTAATCGTCGAGACAGTCGAAGGTTGCCCCGCAGAACTTGACTTTGAGCTTGCCCACGACCGCGCCGTTGAAGATGTTGCTTTCGCCTATGAAGTCGGCGACGAAGGTGTTTACCGGCTCGTTGTAAATTTCGGTGGGCGTGCCCGTCTGCTGAATTTCGCCGTCGTTTATAACGACTATTTTATCCGACATGGTTAGCGCTTCTTCCTGATCGTGCGTGACGTAGATAAAGGTTATGCCCAGCTTTTTGTGCATATTTTTGAGCTCGACCTGCATTTCCTTGCGCATTTTTAAATCGAGCGCGCCCAAAGGCTCGTCCAATAAAAGAATTTCGGGCTCGTTTACGATAGCGCGGGCGATGGCGATACGCTGCTGCTGCCCGCCCGAAAGCGTGGATACGCTTCGCTTTTCAAAGCCCTCCAAATCGACTATTTCAAGCGCCTTTTTCACCTTTCTGTCTATTTCCGACTTGCCGAGGCGGATAAATTTAGTGACCGTTTTGCCCTTGCGGTCTACCCGCTCTTCGGGCACTTTTTTAAGGCGCAGCCCGAAAGCTATATTTTCGTAAACGTTGAGGTGAGGAAAAAGCGCGTATTTCTGGAATACGGTGTTGACGGGGCGCTTGTTGGGCGGCAAGGTGCTTATATCCTCGCCGTTTAATAAAATTTTGCCCGAAGTAGGGATATCGAAGCCCGCAATCATTCTCAGTGTTGTAGTCTTGCCGCAGCCCGACGGACCGAGGAAGGTGACGAACTCCCCCTTTTTTACCTGTAAGTTAAAGTTTTCGACGGCGACCGTTTCGTCGTCGAAAACCTTTCTTACGTCGATTAATTCGATAATGTTTTCGCTTTTTCCCATATGTATACTCCTCTC
The DNA here is from genome assembly GCA_003503945.1 of Clostridiales bacterium. Lineage (GTDB taxonomy): Bacteria > Bacillota > Clostridia > Christensenellales > Borkfalkiaceae > Coproplasma. Next base: position 6,066 of record DOCD01000018.1, read on the forward strand.
ACGAAATTCTCGCGCTATTCTGCGCGCGACAATTTCGTGATTTCAGGGCTTCTTTCTCG
>DOCD01000056.1:0-269 GCA_003503945.1 Clostridiales bacterium
GGCCACGCTAAGCGTGGCGGCTGCCATAATTTAATTAATTTTTACCCGAAATACTCTAAATTGTCCAAAAAAGCTTTGACTTGCGGAACGCCCAAAATGCTGTAAATGGGATTTAGCTCGTTGAGCCTCCACTTTGCTGCGGAAATCATTACGGATACCTGATTTTCCAAGTTATCGTTTAATTTGAAATGGTGCACTTCTCTGTATGTTGTGGCGGTATATTCGGTTTTACCGTAGTAAGCGCCTAAACCGTATCGATTGCCCCTTTT
>DOCD01000056.1:548-3446 GCA_003503945.1 Clostridiales bacterium
CGCTTTTCAAATTTAGTTAATCTGTAATAATTATAATCTCTTGTGAACTCTTTAAGCGAAGTTTCTTCGTCGGGCATATTCTTTTCAATACAAATAGTTATAACTATTGAATTATCCAACGAAATAAACTTTAAACATTCAATATCTATACCCTCGTTTTGCGTAAAATCGATATTGTATAAATCGGGAGGTATAAAAGCAATATTTGCACCTAAAAATTTCCCGTTTTTCAGCATGTACATAATTATTCCGCTTCGGATACCGTAAGACAAAACTTTTGTCCGTTTTTAAACTCCAAAATAATTTTTTCGTCGCTTAACTCGAACTTTCCTATAAAATATTCTTTTAATAAAGGTTCAAGTTCTTCGATAACGCTTTGATTTGTGAATTTTCCCTCAGCCGCAGCCATTTGATTTGCATTTTTTTCTATCTTATTTCTACCTGTAAAGTCACACATTTTATAATTCTCCTTTGTTGTTAACTTTTTTAATATTATATACCCCACAAATTCCAAAAGCAAGTAATTTTGGTATGTGTGGGGCATAATTTTATAAAAAATGGACAACTACAATCATATGTTAACAAAATTCGGAGAAAATATTGAAGAACTTTTAAACGATAAGAGCATTACGGAAGAACAGTTTGCAAAATCTATACAAATTGACGTTTCGGAAGTATACAGGTTTATAAGAAAAGAGCGTTTGCCTTTACTGTCTACTGTAATCAAAATTGCAGACTGCTATAATTATTCAGTAGATTATTTACTGGGATACAAAGAATTTCAAGAAGACGCAGTATATAAGAAAACTCCTCCTTTTTCAGAAGCTTTTAAAAAGTTACTTCAAAATAAGAATATAACACGTTACAAAATAAGCAAAAAGGCAAACATATCAATTAACAGGCTTGACGAATGGTACAACGGAAAGCGTATGATTTCACTTGATAATGCAATTAAACTTAAAAAGTATTTTGATATAACATTAGACGAGCTGTTGGGAAGAATATAAAAATATTGAATTAAGCCTTGACGAAATAATAACTGCAAACCTTAAAAATGAAATCGAAACTTCCGGTAAAAGAAAAAGCGACATCGCAAAAGCTATCGGCGTAACGAAACCGACTATTTCGCAATACTGTTCGGGGCGGGCTCAACCTACCTCGGAAGCCCGATTGATTATTTACAGCCCCTCCAGCTCGTCCAGCGACAAGCTGAACGCGGGGATAAAGTTTTCGAAAAAGTACTCGGCTTCGGGGATATTGCGTGAGCGGATATCCTCCTCTATGCTCTTTTTCGCTTTGGAAAACTCATTGTTGCCGCAACGCAGCTCTTCAAGGCATTTCACGTATGCGGAAAGCCTGTCCGCGACCTTCATAAGCTTGTATTCGTAGCAACCCGTATCCGGCTTGACGAAAGGCGACAGGCGGTTTTTAAGCGGCTCGGGCAGAGTTGACAAAAGCTTGTCCGCGGCGCGCGCCTCCAAATTTTTGTACGCGCCGTTTATATTGCTGTTGAAATATTTTATCGGCGTGGGCAAATCGCCCGTCATAACCTCGCCGCATTCGTGATAAATCGCGTAGAGCGCCGCCTTTTCGGCGTTTGCGTCGCCGCCGAAAATTTCGTTATTGATAACGGCGAGCGCGTGCGCGAACATAGCGACCTGTTGCGAATGCTCCATAATATTCTCGTCGCGCACGCTGCGCATAAGCTGCCAGCGCTTGATATACTTCATTCTGTCCATAAAAGCGTAAAAATCGTAACTCATAGTGACAATATTATAATATAAATTTTCATAAATTTCAATTGACTTTGAACGTGTTTTTAATTATAATTTAATTACGCTTGAAAAAGCGAATATTTTATTTATACCGTCGGGGGTGCCTCATATACCCACGCAGCTTACATTGACAGCCCGTAAAGATACGAGCAGGTCAAGGAGCGTGCGTATTTTACGAGGGAGCATACATAAAAGTATGTGACCGAAGTAAAAACGTAAGCGCGACGAAGAGATGCGAAGTATATCTGCGGGCTGAGATTATACCCTTTGAATCGGCAACGTAATGGTTGAGCGATAGTACAAAGAGATGATTTTTGCGTTCCCCTTATAAGGGAACGCTATATTTTTTTCGGCGGTAAAAGGAGTTATTTTATGTTTCTTTCTTCCCTTCTTGCCGTCAGCGAAAAGGCGACGGACATCGTAACGTGGATTTCGATTGGCGCGATTGCGCTTTTAATCGTAATACTCGCCGTAATGTGCATATTCGGCAAAAAGTACTCCACTAACGAAATCGCATTCGCGGGCATATGTATCGCCGCTTCGGTAGCGCTTTCCTTTATCAAGGTTTCGCCCGTGCAGTACGGCGGCTCGATTACGCTTGCGAGAATGGTCCCTCCGCTTATCTACGCGTATAAGTTCGGGCCTGTCAAGGGCACGCTGGCGGGTATCGTCATAGGACTTTTCGACTTTATCACGAACCCGTACATACTTACGCCGATGACCTTCGTTTTAGACTACGTGCTCGCGTTCGCAAGCATAGGGCTTATGGGCTTCGCGCCGAAATTCGGAAAGCTGCCCACGACCGCGAAAGTTATTCTGGGCACCGTACTCGTTTACGTGGCAAGGTTTGTTTTCCACCTCGTTTCCGGATTTATCTACTTCGCCGAGGACGCTATCTGGGTTGATTTGCCCACGCCGAATATGTTCGTATACTCGTTCATATACCAGTGCGTATATCTGCCTGCGGACTGCGTTATCGCGGCGGGCGCGATGTACGCGCTTGCAAAAACCAAAGCGCTCGACAAGCTGTTTGCGATAATGGATAAAAACAACAAGGAAAAGCCCGCAACCGAACCCGAAGCGGCGCAGGAACAACCCGCCGAAAACAATTAAATAAAAGCTG
>DOCD01000119.1 GCA_003503945.1 Clostridiales bacterium
TATTATATGTTCGCAATTTTGCGGATATGAAAAAAATTTTTAAAAAATTTAAAATTATTTTTTTATTGTGGCAAGTAGGTTGCCACAATGAAGTTTAAACTTCAATCAGAAATCGACAAAAAGGAGGTGAGTACATGCAAAGCACAGCGGAACGCAGAATGTCGTTGCTTGAGATTTTGTGTCGGCGTAAGAAAGACAGCTTAATAAGTCTTGCAAGCGACCTTGGCGTATCCGTGCGTACAGTTCGTAACGATATACAAGTGCTTGCGTGTACCTATCCTATTTATACAGTGACGGGCCAACAAGGTGGCGTATTCATTGAGAGATGGTTCAAGTTTGGAATGGTGTATATGACCACCGAGCAAATTGAATTATTAAAACGTCTTAACGAAGGGCTTTCAGAGCGAGATCAAAAAACAATGCAAAGCATTTTAGATACATATACAAGACCAGCAAGCAATAAAGGAGATAACTAATGTATTCGTTAGAACAAATAAGAGAAGATTTAAGGGATATTCGTTACTACTATGCGCATAAAGACGTGTTTGATAAAAACGAAGTAAGCGTTGGTGTAAACGTAGTTAAAAGAAAAGTTGAGAAATACAATGCGGTTATAGTATTTGCACCTCCCAGATTTTACGATTTGTATGTTGGGCTGTATGTAGATGGGTATGCTCCTTCTGCTTATGCTATGAAGTGCGGTTATGCAACGAATTATATTTATAAGGTTAATAACGAATTACAAAGTTTCTTTCAGAAAAATTTAAAGGAGGATTAATCAAGTGATAGATTTACCCGAATTTGTTATGGACGCAGATAACGTTTATAGGACAAGCAAGTATATTGTGAAGCAGAGTTTACAAGTTCAGCTTAACTATGCAGAGGCTAACGCAATAGTTAGTTGTGATGTTTTCTATAAACGTACAAAGCGCAGAGATAAAGAATACGAGCAGATTTTTTACGACAGAAAGCGTATAGACGGAAAGCGTTTGCCTTCCACTATGTTCACGCGTAAATACGTAGATTAATTTCGGTAATTAGCTAACGGCAATGATTTACGATTAGTGCGGTACTTGCAAGACAAAGGTGGCCACCTTCCGCTTATCGCACGAAATGTGTAATTTCAATAAAGTCCGTGGCTTTACATAAAACTAAAACTTAATATCGGGCAAGCAAACTTGTTAAAAGCAGACGTGCAGCCCACAATCTAAAACTACATTTTATAAGGAGAAATAATTTTGGCAAACAAAAATTCAAGCGGAGCAGAGGCGTCCGCAGGAAACAATTACAACGAGCGCAAGTGGCTTGTACCTTCTAAGCGCGCAAAGGGTTACGCCGAAGAACGCAAATTAAAGGTGCATAAATTTGGCAAGAAGCAGGGCGAGGAGCTTACCGAGTACGATAAGGGTATTCGTTCGGGTTATCTCCTCTGTCAGTCAGACCACGCCGGTATGTTCAAGTTCAAGAAAGCGTTGGGCGAAGGTAAGGACATACAGGAAGCAAGAAAAATTTCCAGAAAGAAAGGCAATTAAAATTAAAAAATAAGGAGAAATAAAAAATTATGCAGAATCAGGGAATTAAAGTAGAAAAATCAAGTTTCGAGTTCAAAGGCAATACGTGTTACGAATACTTCATCAGCGCAAATATCCGCGGCAGAGACGTAAAGATTAAGCTGGGACCTTCCGATCCTTTGGACAAGGGCGGTTACGCAGTTTTGGACATTGTATTCGGTAACGAAGATACGGCGGAATTCGTAGTAGAACCGTTCGAGTTTCAGGACGCTACGGGCAAGATTATAACGGGTAAACGTTATATCGTGCGTACTACGGATAAGGAAACGGGTGAAATTTTCGAGTGCGCCGTCAAGCCCGTGCGCAATTCGGATAAGAGCCTGTTGGCTATGCTTATTAAATAAGCTGAAAGTACATTGACGTGGCGGCTTGCGGTTAACGTCCGTAAGCCGCTAAAATTTTAAAAGGAGATTATTTATGATAAAAAATAAAATCAAAACCATTATTACGGTCGTTGCAATTATTCTGTGCCTTGCGCTTGCGGGCGGCTGGATAGCACAGACCGTTATAAATAAGCACAAAGAAAACGAGCCTACCGTTAATACTATGGTTAATGAAACCACCGAAGGTATGCAGTTGGATATTGCAAAGGAAAATAACGGCGTAAGGTTAATGTCCGCACGGATAGCATCGGAAGATTATGACGTAAACGGAGTTTCCGCACAGGCTGAGTCCGCTTATACGCTTACAGCTTCTAACGATAGCGGAGACAGCTCTCTGGAAAGATACGTCTGGTCGTTTACGTTTGAGGACGGGACTTCTTCGTGGGCTAACGGAAAGAAAGCGAGCGATTACATAACGGTAACGCCCTCAAGCACGTCAAAGACCGTTACGGTTAGTTGTAAACAGGAATTCGGAGAAACAATAATAATTACGGTAGCATCCGAAGTAAACCGCTCGGCAACAGCAACGTGTACGGTTGAATACGTGAAAAAGATTATGGATATTTCATTTACGGTCAACGACGATACGATTTTCGTTTTAGGCAGCCAAAACACTTTCCGTTTAAATCCCGTGTATGGTGTGGGAACGCAAACAGGCGATTTATCTATCGAAAGCGTGAGCGTTAAGGTATCTAAACAAATCGAAGATGACGTATATTTAGCGTCACACGCTATGACGGGTCAGTATTGGATGCAAACCGCAACTTTCTCGCCGGACAGCTCTATAACGCCGTTTGATTTAATGTGGACTTCACGAGGTGATTTCCCCTATTTAAACGACGGTAAGCTCGCTTACAATGCCGTTCTAAAGGATGCCAACCCGTCATTAACAATTTCTTCCGTATTCTATCTGGATATTTTTGTTTCTTATAACTACGCTTATAAAGATAATACGGTTCAAAGCGGCGATACCGCAACGGCACAGCATCCTTATTCTGCGGGTACGCTTACCCAATATACCGTAGTAGCAAGCGTTTCGGTGGATAAAACCGATATTGCATTTTAATGCGAGATAAGGGGGTGCTGCAATGAAAACGGTTGCTAAAATAATCGCCTATGTAGTGTTAGCCCTTGTCGTTGTGTTAGGTATAGGACTTATTTACAAGTTTACAAACGGCTTTAACGAGGATTTCAAGACCTTTTATATCGAGTATGACGGTAAACAAATTTTAACGGAATATAACGAAATGACGTTAGAAAGCGGACAAAAGCATAAGTTTAACGTTAAATACACTTTCGATAAGGAAGATGCCGAACCGAAGGGTTATTCCGTTAAGGTAACGCCTAATATGGAAAGTGATTTCGATTATGAAGCGGACGGAGAAAAATATTTGTTTTCTAAAATAAGCGACTTCACTTCGTGTTTTACCATTACGAAAAGCGATACGTCATTTGAGTTGGAAATGCCAAAAGAATTCAACCTTCAGAAAGCATTATCCATAATTCACGACGGAAAGCAAGTTACTGTTCCCGACGACGCAGAAGTTAAGAATCCTATGCCGTTTTGTCTGGTCATCTCATCTTACAACGGAAAAGTGACGTACAAAATCAATTTCGGTGTTTCAAGTGTGACCGTTAAAGACGTTACGCTCGATCCGTCCGAAATAGTGTTCGGCGGCACGTAAGGCGGTGGCGAATGAGAGCGATTACAAAACGGTTTTTATATGCTTTGCTTGCATTCGTTTTGTGCGTTGTAGCGGTAATGTGCGGATGGGGAAACTCATCCGCCTATGCCGCCACGGACGAGAGCGTGCAGGCAACTTACGAAAACACCAACGTGTTAAACAACCTTAAAGGGGCGACTATCGGCGGAAAGGAATTTGATTTAGCGGACTATCCGCATAATTCTAACGGCAAGCCGCAGGTAATTTCTTTCGTCGAGTTCTGCTATTCCTACTACGCCGAAAAACAAGTGGATTACGGACTTTATATCTACGTTTATAATCCGCAGGATATAGCGTTCGATATGTCAAGCGAGCGCAACCAAATACAGCTTACCTACGGCGGCAAGCCGAGCTATTCAAAGTATGTTTTGCAGTTTTTAAACTATTCCACCGAAGCGGGCTACGAAGGACGATTCTGGAAGTTCAAGGTAACGTTATCCGAAGCGCAGAGAGCGGCAATTTTTAAAGAGCTGGACGACAACGAGCGTGTTTACAAGATAAGCGGCATTGAGCTGTCTTACAAAAACGTAGTTACCGAATACGCCTGCGGACAGACTTATACCTATAAAGGTTACGCCTTGGGTTACGGTTCGGAGCTGGCGGCAAGCGATACGCTTTCCTGTAAGGTTGACGGGTTCGACAAATACTTAACGCTGGACGTACATAGCACGTTTTTCAGGGGTAAAGGCACGAACGGCAAAAAGTATATTCAAGATACCTTGCATAGCGTGTACTTTTCCGTTCCTAACGAAATTATAGACGAGTACGGAAAGATGACGGCAGTCCACGCAACGTGGCTGAACGCTTATACCGCGCCTGCGTTAGTTACGGGCAATAGCGGTTACTATGAAGAAATGTTAAACCATATAGGTGAGAATACGGGGCTTCCGGGGACGTACGGCGATTTAAAGTTTAAATACAGTTTTCGGACGGAAGAAGATTTAGTCGATACGTCTATTGGCGGAGTTCATTTTTCGGGCTATCATAGCGGTTACAATTATCCGTCAAAGCTGTCAAGCAAAATCACAAATCATATACCTGTCTTGCATTGGCTGTTTAAGGCAACGAACGGAAACGCCGATACATACGACGTGCCGAGCGAGGACATTTTGAGCTATATGCAAAGGTATTCTGCGCAACACGGCGGCGAGCTTGTAAACGGCAGGTACAGTAAAGATTTATTTGCAAGCGTTGATAATGCGTTCACCGATATAAACATTCAGGCGGACGAAACGTACTCTCTGACTTCGGAAGTTATAAGCAAAAATTTCTGGGAAAAGCTGTTCGGCGGTTCACACGTTGAAGAAATAGAAGTGTTCGACAATATCAAGGCTATCGAAGCAGTTGATTACAACGATATAGCTAACCTCGAAAGCGTGCAAGTCTGTAAGAAGTACTACGTTGACGACGCCGACTATAATGAGTTCAAAGAGTTTTGCCAAACTTCAAAACGTAAAGACGAAACGGTTTATTTGTTCCGCTACAAACAGTCCGAGTATTTTTCGGCGGAAGTCTATGAAGGTACTTGGAAAGAAAAATGGGTACTCAATGCAGGTGGCGCAATTATAGCCCCCGGCTACGTCTATTCTTACGAAAACGACGATACGAACGCCTTTTTAATGCAACAGTGGGTGCAGCTTGATTTCGATATTATCGACCTTACCTTTACGAAGGACGGCGTAGAAACGGTTATACCCGTGATTATGTCGCCTATGGATATTGTAGCCGACGGCGACCACCCGATTGTTACCACGCCTGAGCCAAAAGATTGGTGGAAAATCATATTAGGGTTAATTGCTTTTATCGTAATTCTAATACTGCTATTGAAGTTCTGTCCTGCGGTTATTTTCGTAATAGGCAAAATTCTTATATTGCCCTTCAAAGCTCTGGGCGCGCTGTTCAAGGCGATAAGCAATTCGATAAAGCGACGGAAAGAGCGACAGCGTGAGAAGCAAGAAAAGGAAATCAAGCACGAAAAGAAACGTCGTAGGCGAGCGGAAGAAAAAAAGCGCAGGGAAAGCGGAGAATTGCCGGACAACGTTTGGACGAACGACGGTAATGTTAAGCCGAGGCATAAGCCTGTTACAGAAATGAGCCGTGACGAAATCGAAAGCTATTTAGATGGCATTGATTGGTCTGACACTATGTGGCAGGACGTCAACGGCACAAAAAATTAGTCCACTTAAATGGACTGAAAAGAAAAGCGCCGACGGACCGTCAAGATCCGTCGGCATCTTAAAATCAAATAATTTCAAGGAGAATAAAAATGAAAATTTTTAAACGAATATTGGTAATTGCGGCTTTGGTCGTAATTGCTCTTTTAATAAGTTACCTCGTTTATACAGGGGGTAACGTCAATGCGTAGGGCTTTAAATATCATATTCACGGTATTGCTGACGTGTGTCTTTGTACTTATGGGGGCGTTTGTGTTCCGTTCGTCGTATATGCGGCTCGGATACGCGTTCAAAGACTTTGGACTTTCCGTCGGTTATTACTTTTGCGAAATGTTTGGAATTGCGCACAGCATAACGCCTACGGTCAACGAAATACCGTCTGTGCAAACGTCGCAAATTACACTTCCAACCGACTTTAACGGCTTTAAGAATAACACGTCGCAGTACTTCACGCTGCTGTTTAATTCAGACAATTTTAACGGTTGGCTGGGGCATATTTCGGGGGTAATTGCTGATTTTGCAAAGATTTTAGTAATAATTCTGCCGTGTATTCTCGCTTTTATACTCATTATTAAGGCGTTGTATAAGCGAGAAAACAACAAACACGGCAAGGAAACGATACCGCTTAAAGTGTTTAAATTTATAGCACGGTTTACCTATCAACCGTTAAAGCGGTTTATAGTCGGCTACATAAACTTTATCCGCTCGCACGCTTGGATATGGGTGTGCTGGGTTATACTCTGGGCGTTGAATTTCAACCTCGGAACGGTGGCGGTTGAGTTCTTTGCGTACTACTTTTATTTTGCCGTCGAGTTCGATTTCGGCACAATTTACACGCAGTTTGTAAAGCTGTTTGCCGACCTTAAAACGCCGTTTATATACTTCCCGTGGTGGACTTTGCTGTTCCTTATTTATCCGTTATTTGATAAGTTCCGTAAGCGCATAGCAAATTCAAGGCTACGCCATTACGAAGCCCGAAATTGCGGCTTTATAAACGAGCTGCCTATCGTGTCGTTGACGTGCGGTTCTATGGGCAAGAAAAAGACTACGGCAATCACCGATATGGCGTTATCGCAGGAAGTTATGTTCCGTCAAAAGGCGTTTGACATATTACAGAAAAACGATATGAAGTTCCCGTTCTTCCCTTGGATAAAGTTTGAGAAGGCGTTACAGTCTGAAATAGAAAATAGACGAGTCTATAACCTTGCAACGGTCAAGTGCTGGGTTATCGACTTGGAACGTCGGGGTGAACTGTTTGGCTATGACGGCGAGCGTTACGGCTTGGTGTTTAACGACGGGTTGAAAGAGGACGGCATTTACAACGTGCTTTCAACTTATGCGCAAGCCTACTTTATTTACATAATTGAAAGCAGTCTTATAGTTTCCAACTATTCGATACGGACGGACAACCTGTTAGCGGACAGCGGCAATTTTCCTATGTGGCTGACGGACTTCTTCCCGACGAATTTCAGACGGGACAGCCGCCACGCTCATATTCTGGACTTCGATATTTTAAGGCTCGGCAAGAAGGTTTTGGATAACAACCCTAACGCCGGTAGCTTTGAGTTCGGCGTAATAGGCATTACCGAAATAGGCAAGGAACGCGGCAATAACCTTGAATTGCAGGAAAAGAAAAAGTCTGCCAACGAAGCTAACCAAAAGAACGATAAATTCAATTCTTGGCTAAAAATGTGCAGGCACAGCGCAACCGTTGACAATTTCCCTTTCATTAAGGTTTTTGCCGACGAACAACGTCCCGAAAGCTGGGGTGCAGACGCGCGCGATTTGTGCGATATTGTGAATATAGTTTCAAGCGGCGAATTGAAACTCGCTATGCCTTTTTACACAATAGGCGATATGGTTGCGGAGTGGGCGTTCGATAGGTTTATAGGGCTTTACTATGATTTCCGTTTCAGGCGCGGCGACACCACGCTTTTAGTTTACGTTTTAAAAAGTGTTACCGCATGGCTTTGGAAACGTAATATTAAAATCTATAACCGTTACGGCTATTCGGTGCTTAAAATCGAAAAAGAGCGCGGCACAATGGACGGCAAGGTTAGCAAGAAAAAGTACTACCTTATGAGTGCAAAAATATACCGCAAGCGTTTTGCCACGGACTGTTTTGCGGACTACTTCAACGATATGGCGTTGCGCGCGAACGTCGGCTTAAATGACTACCGTGAGTATTTGACGGAGTGCGCGAGCGTTGACGAATTGCAGGCGCAAAATAGTTATTTTGTAAACGCACTTTATGGAATTGGGGGTAATGATTAATGTCTTATATTTGGCAGCAGGAAGTTAAGCCTAAGGGTGGTTTTTATCCCGATACCAAGGTGTATTTTGATGGCAGTCATTATATAGCAATTCCACATACGGAACGTCCATTTAAGCCGCGTAAGAAGCATATTGAAGAAGTCGTTTCAGAGCAAAATAAGTGGCCACAGTTGGAAGAATTATCTGCTGAGGAAGCGGCTGATTCGCCTTTTACAGAGAATGAAATTAGCGCACCGGAAGAAAAATCCGATGCGCTTATAGGCGTTGAAAATAATAATTCCCCCCATAATATGTGCCAAATAACGCAGAAATTGGATAAAAAAGAGCTTTTTGAAAAGTTTTATAGCGAGCATATAAATGAAAAAAGGTCAGAACGTCGTAAAAAGATAATTGAAGCCATGCTGCCGTATTTTGACGATAGAACGGCTACCGAAAATTACGTTGACGTTAATATAGCAAGGAAGAAACGCAACTTAATTTGTAGGCGTGTCAGAATGGTACGCAAAGCCAATCTTGCCGATTTCAACTTTTTCGTAACACTTACCTATGATGATAAAAAACATACGGAATGTAGTTTTAAAAAGCAGTTAAAAACTTGCTTTAGAAATATGAGTTATAGAAGAAATTGGAAGTATATGGGTGTGTGGGAGCGTTCTCCCGAAAAGAAGCGTTTACATTTCCACGGCCTATTTAATATTCCCGATAATGCTGTGGTTGGCAAATTTCAAGAAGTAACCGATTATAGCACTAATCACCATGCAATGCAAACCATAAATCAAAATACATATTTTGCTGAAAGATTTGGACGTAACGATTTCAAAGAACTTGATAAAAGGCTGTTGGGTGAGTCACTTGGCTACCTGATGAAATACTTGGAAAAGACAGGCGAAAAGATAGTTTATAGTAAAGGACTGCCGCAATTTTTCATATCCGATATTATGGAAGAAGATATTATATGTACCATAGGTCAAGAGAATAAAAAGCTCTTACTTTTCGATGATTTCAAATGTTGGGATGAGGGGGTAAATGTCGGAACGGTAAGCAAGGCAACGATAGCGCAACTACGCAAGAGTAGTTAACAAAAACAGGGTCCCCCTCAATTAAAATAGAAAGGCGTAACGGAAAAATGGGTGCTTCGCCAAGCGGTTCAGCGGCGAACACCCATTCCGTTCCCTTCTATTTTTTGGGGTTGTGTTTTGTTATTCGTGGCGTGTGCTTGTCTGCGGCGCGCAGCGCCTCCTCGTATCAAGA
>DOCD01000042.1:0-2189 GCA_003503945.1 Clostridiales bacterium
TGTTCTATTATACTATATATTGTGTTTTTGCTTGAAATCGGTAATTTTTAGTTTTAACTACTGTCTTTTGACTTGTTTTAGCTGAAATCAAGACTTGAACTGACGACAACAATTAAATATAAATAATTTTAACTTTATATCGGCATAAAATTGGAAGCCGCACGAGAAAACGTGCGGCTTTTTCTTTGCCCTTTCAAACAATATGCCGAAAAGACGAGAAAGGGTAAAATATACATATTAAACACTTTTAAGGAGAGAAAACAATGCAATACAAAGAATGGTTAAGAGAATGGCTTGAAAGCTATGTCAAGCCTTCGTCTAAACAGAAAACATACATTAGGTACTCGGAAATAGTATCTCAACATATTATCGGATCGCTTGGCGATTATGAGATGAGCGAACTCACGCCGCTCATCTTGCAACGCTTTACTACGGAACTTTTGCAGAGCGGGAACTTAAAGACTGGCAAAGGATTATCGGCAAATTCTGTAAATGGAATTATAACCGTTATTCAAAACTCGTTAAAGGTTGCCTATGCAATCGGACAAATCTCGGAATACACGGCGGACAAAATCAAACGTCCGAAAGCAAGAGAAAAGCAGGTAACTTGTTTTACCCCTATCGAACAGAAGCAAATTGAACAGGCGGTACTGAACGGAAAGAAAGCCAAAATGTTCGGCGTGGTATTGTGCCTTTACACAGGCTTGCGAATCGGCGAATTGCTTGCTTTGGAGTGGAGTGATATAGATTTTCAAAAGGGAATCATATCGGTATCTAAATCTTGCCACGATGGTAAAGACGACAAAGGTCAGTTCGCCCGTATAACGGATACGCCTAAAACTGAAACTTCGGAAAGGGAGATACCGTTCCCGAAGCAGTTGATTCCGTATTTGCGTAACTTAAAGAAAGACAGTAATTCCGTTTATGTTGTCGCTTCTGATTCTAATAAACTCATATCCGTTAGGGCATATCAGCGTAGCTTTGAATTGTTCTTGAAGCGTTTACATATTCCGCATAAAGGCTTTCACTCGCTTCGACACACGTTTGCTACCCGTGCGCTTGAATGCGGAATGGATGTTAAAACGCTGTCTGAAATACTCGGACACAAGAATGCCAATGTAACGCTCAATAGATATGTACATAGTCTTATGGAACATAAGCGCGAGATGATGAATCGCTTGGGCAAATTATTATAAAAAATGGCTCACAAATTATGAGCCATCTATTGTTGTAATAGGGGATTTAATTACCCCTATTATAGCAAAATAAGCCGTCAAAGTCAACGGCTCAATGTTATATTTTCGTCTTACGTTAGTTTTTAGGTGTACAAAAAGTACGATTTTGTTCACCTATTACAACAATAGGTGAACAAAACGGAGTGATAATTATCATCTAATTGACTATGGATACGAAATAAATAACTATTTTGTTCAGCATCCCGAAATGGTGCTTGGCGAAATGGTTATGGAACACGGTATGTACGGTGCGTTAGATTTGACGGTCAAACCCGACGGGCGCAACCTTGCGGACGCGCTCGAACAAGCGGTAAGCAACTTGCCCGAAAACTTCTATGTAACGCCCGAATACGACGAAAGCGCGGAAGAAGAAAGCGCGGCGGTGGACTACAACGTAAAGCCGTTATGCTACAAAGCGCAAAACGGAAAACTGTATATGCGTGTGGGCGAGAGTATGGTAGAGCAAGAAATACCGAAACGCCCTGCGGATGCCTACGACCGTATATGCGCGATGATAGAACTGCGCGACGAACTTCGGTATATCTTGGACATACAAACGGAAGGCTGTACGGACGAGAAGCTCAAAACCGAGCAAAGAACGCTTAACGCGAACTACGACAGATTTGTGCGCCGTTATGGACTTGTGAACAGTCAGACGAACACAAGACTGTTTAAGGACGACGGCGACAGCGCACTTGTGTTTGCTTGCGAGAACTTGTCGGACGATAAGAAAACCGCGACGAAAGCGGACGTATTCAGTAAGCGCACGATAAGACCGTATGTGTCGGTAACAAGCACGGACGACTGTTTTGAAGCCTTGCAAATTTGCAAGAACGAGCGCGGCAGAGTGGACATTTCGTATATCGAAGAAATCACGAATAAGGACTTCGATACCGTCATTGCCGAACTCGGCGACTCCGTATTCCGTAATCCCATAGAAGTCAACCCCGACGA
>DOCD01000042.1:2454-3636 GCA_003503945.1 Clostridiales bacterium
CCCCGACGATAAGTACACGGGCTTTGAAACCGCCGAAGAATATTTGTCGGGCAAAGTCGTGGATAAACTCGAAACGGCTGAGCGGTATGCGGAGATGTACCCGAACGGCGGTTACGAAAAGAACGTGCAAGCGTTAAAGCAAGTGCAACCCGAAGCAATAAAGGCTTCGGAGATAGCCGTAAGGCTCGGCGCGAGTTGGGTAGATGAGAAATACTACAAACAGTTTATTTACGAGCTGTTAGACTTGCCGACGCGCTATACGGACGGTGTGCGGTTATTCTACAACCCCCACGACAGTAGTTGGCGCGTGGACACTTCGTTCTATATGAACGGACAGTCGTATATGAACGTGAATAGAGTTTACGGTACGGATCGCGTGAACGCTTATAAGCTCATAGAGGACTGCTTGAATTTGAGAGCAACGAGCGTATTCGATCCCATCAAGGACGGAAGCACTACGCGCTATGAGCTGAACAAAGCCGAAACGATAGCCGCAAGAGAAAAGCAAAACGCCATAAGGGAAGCGTTCAAGAATTGGATATACGCCGATCCCGAACGGCGCGAGGACTTGGAGAGAACATACAATGCAAAATTCAACCGCATAAAGTTACCGTCGTATGACGGAAGCTATTTGCGCTTTCCCGAAATGAATCCGGCAATAGAGTTAAAGCCGCACCAAAAGAACGCAGTACACCGTATCATCACGGGCGGCAACACTTTACTACACCACGTTGTAGGTAGCGGCAAGACCTTTACGATTTGCGCGGCGATAATGAAACTCCGTCAGTACGGACTCGCAAAGAAGCCTATGGTATATTCGCTCATATCGTAGATAAGATTTTTGCGGAATCGGATGGTGCATTGACCTTTCACTTAAAATGCGGACTTGAATTAAAAATCTATGTAAGGAGGTAATTTTATGGCGAATAGAATGATAAGCTACGGCTACGGAATTGAGAACGGAAAGATAATAGCGATTCCGTCGGAAGCCGAAATTGTAAAGCAAATATTCGCGGAGTATTTGAATGGGAAAATACTTAAAGAGATTGCCGACGATTTGACTGAGCGAGAAGTTGTCTTTTATGAAGGTAAGAGCGATTGGAATAAGAATACTGTTGTGCGTATTATTCAAAACGGCAAATATATCGGAGAAAACGGCTAAACGATTCCGCGATATGATAA
>DOCD01000150.1 GCA_003503945.1 Clostridiales bacterium
CATACCCCGCTACAATCGACAAATTGACGTTTGCAAAGGTGCAAGAGCGGTTAGCCGAGAACAAGCATTTAGCGGGCGCAAATTCAGCCGTCGAGCCGTATTTGCTTACGGGCAAATTGTTTTGCGGGCATTGTGGCACGGCTATGGTATCGGACGGCGGCACGAGCAGAAACGGCAAAAAGCATTATTATTACGCTTGCAAGAAACGCAAGAAAGGCACTTGCGACAAATCGCGTGAGGGCAAGGACGATTTAGAACAGCGCGTTACGCAACAAGTTTACGACTTTTTGAGCGACAAGAAAAACGCCGAGAAAGCCGCGAACGACACAATAGCATATTATGAAAAGCGCATGGGCGACGACGGACTGAAAAGCATTGACACGCGCATAGCCCAAGCGCAAGCACAAGTCGAGGACTTGACAAACGCTTTTATAGAGGCAAAAAGCCCACTGTTACGCGCGGGCATTGAAAAGAAAATGTCAGACTATGAAATTATGCTTGCCGACCTACAAAAGAGCCGAGCGCAAATATTGTTAGAGCGCGGGCGCAAAGTTACCGCAAAAGACATTTTACTGTTTATCTCCGATTTGCTCAAAGGTGACACCAACGACAAAGAATACCAGAGCAAAATACTTGACAACCTCGTTAAAATGGTGTATATTTATGACGATGACAAAATAAAGACAGTCGGCTATCTTGATTTTGGCGTTGACGAGAGCATTGAAAAGATACGGTTTGACGAAACAAACGCCGTCGTGGAGCGGCTAAAAGCGTGTTCAAACTCTAACACCCTTACTCCACCAAATATGCAAATAAGACAGCGTTTGCTGTCTTATTTGCTTTAACGTAGTTTTGCTGTTTGTGCAGTGGTTTTTTAATTTTGAAAGGCGGTAATATTTAATGGAATATATAAAACTTACTCCCGATAATCTGGAAAAAGAGCATATTTGCTGCGCTATTTCAAACAATAAAGATATACAGGTGGCAAGCAAGAAGGCGTGGCTTGCCGAACGATTGAAGGAAGGGCTGGTTTTTCTGAAATCGGTCGAGCGCGGTAAATGCTTTATCGAGTACATACCCGCCGAAAACGCCTGGTGCCCGATAATCGCGGACGGGTATATGCATATAAACTGTTTCTGGGTTTCGGGCTCGTTCAAAGGTCACGGTTACGCGAACGACCTTTTGAACGCCTGCATTTCGGATGCAAAGGCAAAGGGCAGGCGCGGGGTCACGGTTATTTCTTCGCCAAAGAAAATGCCCTTTTTATCCGACCCGAAATATCTTGCTTATAAGGGCTTTAAAGTAGCCGACAAAGCCGAACCGTTTTTTACGTTGATGTATCTTCCGTTTGACGAAAGCGCGCCCGCCCCGAAATTCAAAGAGGGTGCAAAGAAGCCGCAAACCGATAAGCGCGGCTTTGCCGTGTACTATACTCACGGTTGCCCGTTTACGGCAAAATACGTGCCGCTCGTGGAAAGCTTTGCAAGGGAAAGAGGCATTGAGTTTGAAAGCGTGCTTATAGACAACAAGGAAAAAGCGCAAAACGCGCCCTGCGTCTGGACTAATTACGCGGTATTTTACAACGGAGAATATATTTCCAACGAAATACTCAACGAAAAAAGGTTTTCCGAACTTGTAGAGAAGCTGACCCGATAAGACTGTTTGCAATATCGATTTACAAGGAGCGTACAAATTATGTTTAATGTTTCAGACGATATTTTATATATAGGCGTAGACGATACCGATATCGACCTGTTCGAAGGGCAGTACGCCGTGCCGAACGGCGTTTCATACAACTCCTATCTGTGCGTCGACGATAAAATCGCGGTGTTCGACACGGTAGATAAAAGAAAACAGGACGAGTGGCTCAATAATCTCGGCAAAGCTTTAAAGGGCGCCGCGCCCGATTATCTTATAATTTCGCATACAGAGCCCGACCACGCTGCGTGCATACCCGCGTTTTTGGAAAGGTACCCTTCCGCAAAGGTTGTGGGTAACGAAAAAACTTTTATAATATTAAACAGATTTTTCGGCGAACTGCAAGCGGAAAAGCTTATCGTGAAGGAGGACGACACGCTTGATTTGGGCAGGCACAAAATATCGTTTATTTTCGCGCCTATGGTTCACTGGCCCGAGGTCATGTTCTCGTACGACGCAACCGATAAAATACTTTTTTCCGCGGACGCGTTCGGTAAATTCGGCGCGCTTTCGCACGAGGAGGAATGGCTCGACGAAGCCCGCCGCTATTATGTAAACATAGTCGGCAAATACGGAAACCCCGTTCAGGGCGCTTTAAAGAAAGCGGCGGCGCTCGATATAAATAAAATTTGTCCGCTTCACGGCCCCGTGCTCGGGGAAAATCTGGGCTGCTACCTCGAAAAGTACGATTTGTGGAGCTCATACCGCCCCGAAGAGGAAGGCGTTTTCATAGCGTATGCCTCCGTATACGGAAACACCGCGGCGGCGGCAGAAAAGCTTTGCGCCGAACTGAAATCACGGGGAATAAAAGCCGAAACGGCGGATCTGAACCGCTGCGACGGAGCGTATGCCGTAGCGACCGCCTTCAAATACTCCAAGCTTGTTTTGGCGAGCGTAACCCTCGACGCAGGCATTATGCCCTGCGCGGAAATCTTTATAAATAAACTCAAAGCGAAAAATTTCTGCAATCGCACGGTCGGCTTTATCCAGAACGGCAGCTGGGCGCCGATTGCCGCAAAGCTTATGCGTTCGGCTTTCGAAGGCTTTAAAGGTATTTCGTTCTGTGACGTGACTGTAACAATAAATTCTGCGGCGGACGGGCAGACCTTAAAGCAGCTTTCCGCACTTGCCGACGAGCTTGCAAACAAAGGAGAAAAGGGAAATGCAAATTGAGAAAATTACGGAAAACGGCGTTGAGATAGCGCACGTTACGGCGGACGGAGTGCTGATAACAGACGCGCAAACCGCCGTAGATTTGATGATGACGGTTAAATACGAAGCGGGCACGAAAAATATAATACTCGCGAAAGAGCTGTTAGCGGATAAATTTTTTATACTGAGCAGCGGGCTTGCGGGTGAAATTCTTCAAAAATTCGTAAACTATGGGTTCAGAATTGCAATTTACGGCGACTATTCGTCGTATACGAGCAAACCGCTGAAAGCTTTCATTTATGAAAGCAACAAGGGCAACGACGTGTTTTTTACCGACGACGTTAAAAGCGCGGCAGCTAAGCTGACGCGCAGTATATAAATAAACGCCCCGATAACGGATTTCCTTTATCG
>DOCD01000098.1:0-804 GCA_003503945.1 Clostridiales bacterium
GAGCCTGTTAAAGAAAAGAAGCCCGAAAAGCCAGAAAAGCCCGTTGAAAGTGCCGAAAAAGTCGAAAAACCCGCAGAAAAGACGGAAAGGCCCTGGCTTGTCAAAGCGGCGCCCCGTCCCGCGGTTAAACCCGAAAACAAGACGTTCGTCAATCGTGACACACGTCCTCAGCGCGATAGACCCGCGCGTCCTTCGGCGCCCGCATTCAATAATAACGGCGCAAACAACCGCCCCAGACCCGCCGCTAAGTTCAACGGCGCAGGCGCAGCGGCTGTGCCTCCTGCGGCGCAACCCGCAAAATCGAAGAACTTCGGGCCAGACAAAAAGAAACAGAGTTTTGAAAAAACTTACGTCGAAAAGGATAAGCACGCGGTTTCGAAGCGCGCGCTTCAAAAGCAACAGGGCGCGAGCATCGAGGATTTCGACGAGGATAAAAGCGGTTACAGAAAGCTTCGCGTAAAAAAAGATAAAAAGCAGCAGAACCAGCAAACGATAAAAATCGAACACGCGGTTGTAACAACCGACGATATTCCTATCAAAACGCTTTCGGAAAAGCTCGGTATTTCCGCGGTGGAAATAACTAAAAAGTTATTCAAAGAGGGCGTAATGAAAACCGTAAACGAATCGATCGATTACGATACGGCAGCGCTCCTTGCCGCAGGAATAGGTATCGAGCTCGAATATAAGCCCGAAAAGACCGCCGAAGAAGTGCTTATCGAAAAGCAGGCGGATACAGTCGAAGAGATTGAAAGCCTTGTGCCGCGCGCGCCCGTGGTAACCGTTATGGGTCACGTCGACCACGGC
>DOCD01000098.1:1117-1305 GCA_003503945.1 Clostridiales bacterium
TCACGTCGACCACGGCAAAACCTCCCTTCTCGATTATATCCGCAACAGCAACGCCGCAGCGGGCGAAGCGGGCGGTATAACTCAGCATATAGGCGCTTATACCGTAACGGTGAACGGTAAAGGAATTACTTTCATCGATACGCCGGGGCACGAAGCGTTTACGGCTATGCGTGCGCGCGGTGCGCAGG
>DOCD01000098.1:1534-2967 GCA_003503945.1 Clostridiales bacterium
TACGTTCCTTGATACGCCGGGTCACGCTGCATTCACAGCTATGCGTGCAAGGGGTGCAATGGCAACGGATATTGCCGTTCTTGTTGTTGCAGCCGACGACGGCATTATGCCGCAGACGGTGGAGGCAATCAACCACGCCAAAGCCGCGGGCGTACAGATTATCGTTGCGGCGAACAAAATGGATAAACCCACCGCAAACATAGAAAAAGTAAAGCAGGAGCTTACCAACTACGGGCTCGTTCCCGAAGAATGGGGCGGCGATACGGTATTGTGCCCTATTTCGTGCAAGACGGGCGAGGGCATAGACGCGTTGCTCGAAAATCTTCTTTTGATTGCGGAAATGAAAGAGTTGCTCGCAAACCCCGCAAGGGAAGCGCGCGGCGTAATTATAGAGGCTCGACTCGACAAGGGCAAAGGCCCCGTCGCAACGGTGCTTGTGCAGAACGGTACCCTTCATACGGGCGACAACATAATTTCAGGTACGGTAACGGGCAGAGTACGCGCAATGATAGATGACTGCGGTAAAACGGTGAAGGAAGCAGGTCCGTCTATGGCAGTGAACGTGCTCGGACTCGAAGCCGTTCCCAACTCCGGCGATTCGATTTTTGCCGTATCGCAGGCTCTTATGAAAGAAGTTATGGACGAGAGAAAGAGAAAGCAGAGCGACGCAATGGTAAAGGCAGCTTCAAAAGTTTCTCTCGAAGAGATGTTCGGCATGATTGCCGAGGGCAATTTAAAGACGTTGAATCTTATTATTAAGGGCGACGTTCAGGGCTCCGTGGAAGCAGTAAAACAGTCCGTTGTAAAGCTGTCCAACGAGGAAGTGCAGGTTAAAGTAATACACAGCGGCGCGGGTGCAATTACGGAAACGGACGTAATGCTTGCAGATTCTTCAAACGCTATAATTCTCGGCTTCAACGTGCGCCCCGACACCAAAGCAAAGGCTCTTGCCGAAAGAAGCAAGGTCGATATAAGAACTTATCGCATAATCTACGATTTGCTTGATGATATGGAAGCGGCGCTTAAAGGTATGCTGGCTCCCAAATACCACGACGTTTATTTGGGTAAATGCGAAGTCCGTCAGACCTTTAAAATTACCGGCGTCGGCAATATTGCCGGTTGCTATGTGCTTGACGGTAAAATCGTCCGCGGCGGTAAGCTGCGTATTTACAGGGACGACGTGCTTGTCGTAGAAGGAAACGTGCAGCAGCTCAAACGCTTTAAAGACGACGTTAAAGAAGTTGCGTTCGGCTTTGAGTGCGGTTGCGCGATAGAAGGTTTCAACGATATAAAAATAGGCGATATAATAGAGTGTTATATCGTAGAACAGATAGCGGCAGGTTAATTTTATATGAAAAATAACAGAGGCGGGCGGCTTTCGGGCGAATTTCGTAAGGAAATTTCAGCCGTAATATCGAATAAGCTTCGCAATA
>DOCD01000153.1 GCA_003503945.1 Clostridiales bacterium
GGATGAGCTATGTATCGAAACGATTTATCTATCGTTTACATTAACTATTATACATATTCTTATAATAAAAGCAAAATTTTTGGCGAAAAATTTTAAAAAATTTCAAATATTTTTTACTCGCACAAATTTTGATATTTTTTAACAACCGCGTATTTTTTCGACAGATTTTTTTAACACGGCAATTGTTTTTTCAACTTCTTCCTCCGTATTGTATTTGCCGAAAGTGAAGCGGACGGCGGATTTTACCCGCCCTTCGGGCAGACCCATAGCCGTTAAAACGTGCGATTTTTTAACCGCCCCCGCCGAGCACGCCGAACCCGTGGAAACGGCTATGCCGTTTAAATCGAGAAGGAATAAAAGGTTTTCGCCGTCGCAGCCGTCGAAGGAAATATTCGCGGTCGCGGGCAGGCGGTTTTCGCCGCCGTTTAACTGCGCGCCCGAAATACTGCCGAGCACTTCGCTTACGAATTTGTCGCGCAAGCGTTTTATCCGTTTATTGTTATCGGCGGCGCCGTTTACCGCCCTTTCGAGCGCAACCGCGCAGCCGACAGCCGCAGCCGCGTTGGTGGTGCCTCCGCGCAGCCCCCTTTCCTGATTTCCGCCCGAAATCAGGCGGGCTATGCCCGCGCCCTCCTTTATATACAGCGCGCCGAAGCCCTTAGGCCCGTAAAACTTGTGCGACGAAAAGCCGAGCGCGGTACAGCTTTTAACTGGGAACGGCAATATCCCCGCCGTCTGAACGCAGTCCGAGTAGTAAAACACGCCGTGCGCCGCGCAAACCTCGCCTATTTCCTCGACGGGCTGAATTACGCCCGTTTCGTTGTTCGCCGCCATAACCGCGCAAAAAGCCGTATCTGCGCGAATTGCCTTTTCGATATACTCCGCGCGGATTACGCCGTCTTTGTCGGGATTTACGAAGGTTACTTCGAACCCGAATTTTTGCATATCCTTCGCGCTTTCGATTAGTGCGGGGTGCTCGATTGCGGAAACGACTATATGCCTGCCGCGATTAGCCGCGCACGCGCCCTTTAAAGCCCAATTGCCCGCCTCCGTGCCGCCCGACGTAAAGAACACCTCTTCCGCCTTACAGCCTATTAAAGCGGCTATTTTATCGCGCGCGGAAAGAACGCCGAGCGCGGCGGCGCGCCCTGCGCCGTGCTGCGACGAGGGGTTGCCGAAATTATCTGTTAAATAGGGTAACATGGCTTCCAGCACCTCTTTGTCGAGAGGGGTCGTGGAAGCGTTGTCAAAATAAATCATTGTTCTATCGCTTGCAATACGCGGGCAAGATTGTCCGCTTCGGATTTGCTTTCAAGGTACTGTCTGCCTATTTTTGTCGTATTGTCCCTTTCGTTCAAAACGACGTACCGCTGCGCCGCCCAGAACTTGTTTGCGGCAATCGCGGTGACTGCAAGCATAACCGCGGCAAGCCCGCCCGCAACAGCCGTGGCGATTATAAACGCGCCCTGCTCGTTTGCGAAAATCATTGTCGCGAACACAATAGCCGCAACGGTAAATACGATAAACGGTATTCCCGACGCGAGCAGCCAAATAAGCGACTTTTTGCGCATGCGTGCAAACTCGTCCCGCCTTTCGGCTTTGCCCGCTTCGTTCTTTATTTCGAGCTCCGCCGTGCGTGTCTTCGCCTGCGCGAGCCTTTCTTCGAGCGCGGAGGTGAGCGTTTTCAATTCGGCTTTCTGTTCGCCCGAACAAAACTCCGCGACCCCGTCCGCCGCTTCCGCGCAGCTTTCGGGCGAGTTGAACTCGGTGAGATTGCGCGACACGGTTTTAAGCTTGTAAAACCAGAGTCTGCCGTCGTCGGGCGTGAGCTCTAACGCGCGGTTTACGGCGTAAAGCGCCGCTTCGAAATCGCCCTCCTCGAAGCTTTTTACCGTCTTTGCATAGAGGGCCTCCGCCGCGTCCTTTCTTTTTGTCTGCTCTTCGAGTTTAAGCCTTTCGCGCTCTGCAAGCTGTTCGGGGGTCAGAAGCGCCGCCTCCTCGTCGTCCTCGCCGTCCGCGGGGATTTCGAAAACGGGGATTTCGCTTTCGCCCTCTTGCTCTGCCGACTCGTCTATAACCAGCTCTTCCTCGCCGTCCTCGTTTATGCGGATTTTGTACTTTCTGTCCTTGTCGTCGTCGATTAATCTTTCTTCTGCCATATGCTTCCTCCTTAATTTAAGCTTCCCCTTTCGGGGAGGCTCCGCAAAGCAAAGCGGAGCGGTGGTGAGGCTTTATTTTCATCCTCATCCGTCACAACCTACGGTTGCGACACCTTCCCCTGCTTGGGGAAGGTCTTTATTTCGGCAAATAAGTCTTTAAACAATATGCTTTGAATTTGCCGCGGTAGCGGGATTTTGCGTACGCGCAGTACTCCGCGTTTTTGAACACCGCGTAAACGCCGCTTCCCGAGCCCGTCATATTCACCGCAAGCGGGCCGAACGATAAAAGCTCGTCGAAAGCAACTCCGATATCCTCGGAAAGCTGTCTTGCCGCGGGCGCAAGAGAATTGTTCATACTTCGGCAAAGCGCAAGTTTATCACCCGCCGAAAGCGCGGCGCACGCCCCGTCGCTGCTTCCGCCGAACCCGCCCGATAAATCGAATTTTTCAAAGCATTTACCCGAGCTTACGCCGCCGTTCGGCACAAGCAACAAAAAATTCAGCTTTAAGCCGCTTTCAAGGCTTTCCACTTCGTTACCCCTGCCGTACAGCCGCGCGTACCCGCCGCCGAGCATATAGCGCGTGTCGCTGCCCGTCAAATCGGCAATCAGCTTCATGCCGACGGGGTCGCAAATTTTATGCAGCTTTAAAAGCGCGTTTATTACGCCCGCCGAATCCGCGGAAGAGCCGCCCAGCCCCGCGCCCATGGGTATATTTTTATACACGGTTATATCCGCGCCGCAAACGCCGTATTTTTCAATAAACAGCTCCGCAGCTTTAACCGCGTTGTTTTCTTCGAAGGGTATGCTTTCGCTGCCGCAGCCGCGCATTGTAACCGAAACCAGATTATCCTTGCGCTTTTTAACGGTAATCGCGTCGTACAAATCGACCGACGTGACGAGGCTGTCGAGCATATGATAGCCGCCCTTCACGCCCGTGACGCACAGCGTGAGATTGAGTTTTGCAAAGCTTTTGACCCTTGCGCTTTCCATAAGCTTATTATAACACAATGCGGGCGGCATTTCAATTGTTTTGAATATAAACGTAAAAAAAGGCTTCCCGAAAGAAGCCTTAAAAAAACTCAGTTCGTGCGAGGGCGGAAAACGAGTATCCTTTCCTTGCCCGAAAGCGGGAAGGTAAGCTCGGGATTAGTCGCCTCTATCTGCTCGGGGCTCTGCAACAGCTTTTTCGCCGTTTCCCACAGTCCGTCGCCCGCCGACGGCACATAAACGCTAAGCGCGCTTTGATTTATTTTCTGCGTTTCGCCTTCCGTGATATCGGTAACGTATTTCACCTCCGACTTCTCGCAGTCGGCGGCGCAAATTTTGAGCACGGCTTCCGCGTCGCACTCGCCCTCCGCACGCTGGCGGATATTGACGCCGCACACCGCAACGGTTATTTCCGTACAGTTTTCGTTTAAGCCTTTAAGCGCAACCGCAAACGGAAGATTGACCTCCGTCGAGCGGATATCCCCGTTCTGTTCGTAAAGAAGGGTTGCGGAAACGCTGCCCTCTATGCCGTCGCCCGAACGCGTAAATTCGGCTTTGGGGAGCGCCGCCGCCATAAACGAACATGTATAATCGAGCTTGGCTTTCGTGGCGCACTGCCCGCTTACCCGCTCGGAATACACCTTTATTTCCGTGCAGGGGCAAGCCGTTTCCGAGGCGAAACTTAGTTGAAGTTTGTTTTCGGGCGAGAACGCGTCGGTTATGAGCGAGGTTTCCTCCTCGTCGTAATATCTGCCGGTAAACGAAAGCTGAACCACGAGCTCTACGTCGCATTTGCCGCGCTCCTCGTTGACGCGCGCGTTCACGCCTATTTCCTTTATTTCCGCGCGGCACACCGCC
The DNA here is from genome assembly GCA_003503945.1 of Clostridiales bacterium. Classification (GTDB taxonomy): domain Bacteria; phylum Bacillota; class Clostridia; order Christensenellales; family Borkfalkiaceae; genus Coproplasma. Next base: position 4,006 of record DOCD01000153.1, read on the forward strand.
TTACGCGAAAGCAGAGCCTGCTCGCACGCGATTTCGCACTTATAGGGGATTATCCTGTCGAGGCAGACGGGCTTGCCGTCGCGTACGGCGAGGAGCGAGAGGAAAATTTCGCCCCCGATTTGCACCGCGCCCGCGCGGCAGTCGCAATCGGTGACGAGCGCTTCCGCCGCGGGAATGAGCACGTCCTCCGCGTTGCAGTCGAAGTCGTCCTCGACCTCGCTTTCGCCCGAGAACGTGACGGCGGTAAGAAGCTTCGCGTTTTCACGGCGGACAATCGCGCCTTCAGCGGCTTCGAGGTACGACCTTTCTGCTGCGGCGAAAACCTGTATATCTGCCCCTACGACGACCGCTATGACGAACGACGAGCCGTCGCGCTTGATTTGCACCTTTTCGCACGAAAGCGCGCACTGTGTTACGTGGGCGGGCGCAAGACGGTCGTCGTCGGCAAAATGAGTGAACTCCGCGCCCTTCTGCATACGGCAAAGCTTGCCGCCCTCGTCGGTGAACACAACCGTGCAGCTTAATCTGCCGCCGTAGTTCACCCTGCCGCTGTCCGCCGCGCACGACGTAAGCGCAACCTGCGGATACACCGCGCACACCTCGCCTATATCTCTGTCGGACACGCGAATTTCAACTATGGACTGCGATTTTATTTCGGCTATGCGCCCGACGTAAGTACCCGTTGAATTTTGTGTTGATAATGACATATTTACACCCTCCCTCGGCATAGCCGATTTATATACAAGGTATAATATGCTTCCCTTTCGCCGAATATGCCCGAAAAGTTTACAAAAATAGGATTTATTCCGCCGCGCGCTCGGTTATCTTGACCCTGCCGCAAAGTATTTCGGAATAGGAATAAGCCGTCTTGCCGAGGAAGTTTTTATCGTCGGGGCAGACGGTAAACAGCGAGGAATAAATGCCGTTAAGCGTCGCGGTGAACGTGACATACTTGTTTCTGCCGAGGTTGAGTTTTACGGTGACAGGCTTCTGGTTGAGCCCCGTCACCATTTCTTTTATCGCCTTGATTGTCGTGTTAGCTTTTATCATATACTTATTTTTGCCAAAAAAAGGCAAAAATAT
>DOCD01000006.1:0-138 GCA_003503945.1 Clostridiales bacterium
GGCAAAATTCCGGCGGACGCGCAGGCTTGTATAAATAAGGCGGTGGAATACGGCTTAACCGAACGTATTAATATTTATATCAAGGGCTGGAACGCTCTTAAACGCATTACAACGTAGGTTAACCGACGGCTTAAATTT
>DOCD01000006.1:482-6409 GCA_003503945.1 Clostridiales bacterium
GGGCGGGCGCGCGCTAAGTAAAAATTTCGGGGAAAAGTATGAAAACTCAAATGAGATTTCAAAAAATCTTATCGTACGTGACGCTCGTAATCGCGGCGCTTTGTCTTGTTTTCACTGTTTCGTTTTTAACGGGCGGTATGGGCAACGTGCATTATTATACGCCTTTGGAAGGCGGCGTGCTCAACGATAAGATAAATGCGGAGAACTTTGTAAACGCTTCGCAGGAATTTGTCGGCACTATGCTGATTTTATCTATAGTATTTATTTTAGTTGCGGCAACGCTCTTTATTACTGCTTCTAACAAGAGGCGTAATTATTACATAACCAATTATATAGCGATAGGCGTCGTGGCGGCGTTTGCAATAGCGCTTGCGGTTTATCTGTTTATCGGCGTCGGCAACGTAATGAATCTTTTTTATAACGACATTGCATGGGAGGCGGGCACGAACGGCGGCAAAAATTATGCCGATATGTTCAACGCCAATTATCCCGTGAACAAATCTGCCGCAAACTTTATTATAGGGTATGCGCTCGGCGCTTTAGTGGTTTGCACTTCTGCCGTGCACGTTTTGAACCTCGTTTGGAAGATAAAGCTTATGAAGGGTGAAAAAGCTCTTTTGCAGGGCGGACTTGTAAAGGAGGTGGCGTAATGAAAAGAACCCCAAATCAGGAAATAATACATAGCGATATTCTTCGCTATAAAACAAATAAATTGCCCGCAACTCTGGCGCTTTTGGGCATAGTATTCAGTTGCCTGTACTTTTGTCTTCTTTACGGTTTCCGTTCCGGCTTTTTCAGCACATGGGAAATAGGAATATCAGTTGTATTAACGCTTTTCAGTTTGCTTATTACTTTCCTTGCTTCGGAGGGTATAAAGGGATATAACAAAAAGTTTACGATAGTTCTTTTGGTGCTTGCGGCAATACAGATTATTAGAATATTCGGTATCCCCTTTCAGGCGCTCTGTTACGACACGGCGAACGGCATTACGGGAGTGAATGAAAACGCGGCGCTTTACACCCGCTATTTCGGCGTTGATTTATCGCCCTGGGCATGCTTTCTGTTCTTAACTATTTGGCTGTGCGCTTCTGCGGCGTGCCTTATCGCTTCGGCTGTTTTGGGCTATATCAACTGCGTTAAGCTTGAAAACTTCAATAAGAAGGTTGAAAGCGGCGAAGTTTCGGTTGAAAAGACCATAAAGGAAATGGACGAAGAGGACGAGAGGGCGAAGGCGGCAGAAATGCAGTCCGCCGAGGCTACAGAGGAGGTGCAGTAATGCCCGAGGTAAATATCCGGCATCTTGACAAGGTGTACGACGGCGGCGTTCAGGCCGTATACGATTTTAATCTCGACGTAAAGGACGGTGAGTTTATAGTTTTGGTAGGTCCTTCGGGCTGCGGCAAATCAACTACTTTAAGAATGGTTGCGGGGCTTGAAGATATCACGAACGGCTCGCTTATTATCGACGGAAAGGATTGCACCCGTCTTCCGCCCAAGGACAGAGATATAGCCATGGTTTTCCAGAACTATGCGCTTTATCCCCATATGACCGCTTACAACAACATAGCTTTCGGGCTGAAAATGAAAAAGATACCCGAAAAGTATACGGATATAAACGGAAACGAAAAAACGAGAATGCGCCATATGACCAAAGCCGAAATAAAGGAAAAGGTCGACTGGGCGGCAAACATTCTCAACATCGAGGAACAGCTGCCCAAAAAGCCCGGTGAAATGTCGGGCGGACAGAGGCAGAGAATCGCGCTGGGCAGAGCTATCGTGCGCAACCCAAAGGTGTTCCTTTTAGACGAACCCCTTTCCAACCTCGACGCAAAGCTCCGCGCCGCGATGCGTGCGGAAATAGTAAAGCTGCACAATAAGTTAAAGACTACGTTCATTTACGTAACGCACGATCAGGTAGAGGCTATGACTATGGGTACGCGCATAGTCGTTATGAAGCTGGGCGTGGTTCAGCAGATAGACACGCCCACTAACCTCTTCGATTATCCCGAAAATAAATTCGTCGCGGGCTTCATAGGCACGCCGCAGATGAACTTTTTCGACGTGACAATCCAAAAGAACGGAAACTTTCTTAAAACCGTTTTCGAGGACGGGCAGACGGTTGATTACAAACTGAGCGAGCTGCGCAGGATAGAAGAAAAGTATCTCGACGGCGACGAGCACAAAGTTACGCTGGGCGTGCGCGGGGAAAAAATAGAGCTTGCAAAGAGCGGGCTGAAGACTGCGCTGACCATTAAAGAGGTGCTTGGCGATACCACTCAGCTGTTTTTGCACCTTACGGAGGATTCGCGCGATTTCGTTGTGTGCGTATCCGAACGCGCCGACTATAATTCGGGCGATACCGTTTACGTAAAATTCAACGAAAAATATATACACCTGTTCGACGCCGAAACCGAAGCTTCGATTATGGGCAGAGAAACGGGCAATCAGTTAAAAGGGTGAAAAGTGGCGGATTGGTTTAAACGGTTCTTTCTTTCGCTGTTCTCGGCGAAGTGGGTAAAAGAAAGCGTAAGATACGGGTTCGGGAATATTCTTCTGACGGGTTTTTTGTCTGTCGCGTTTATTTTCGTCGGCATATTTCTCGGCGGAACGGTTCCTTTTTTTGCCTATTATAACAAAGCGGAAGAATTCCGTGACTTTCTTTACAACGCTTTTATAGAACAGGGTGAGGGGATATCCGTAACCGTTGACGGCGGAGCGGCTATAACTTCCGGCGGGAAAGACGTGCTTATAAATACTTTCACCGACCAAGCCGACAGGGCGGCGTACGGTATAAACGGGTATAACCTCATAGTCGATTCGAGAAATGTCGCGTCCGTCTACGACGATTTCACCGCTTATTATAAGAGCGCGGACGGAAGTAAGGAAATCACTTGCGAAGAATATCTCGAACTGAGCGATAAAGAAAAATCGGGTTACGGCTTTGCCGTAAGGTATTCGGGCAGGGAAAAGGAAGTGGACGCGGCGGACGTCGCGGAATACTCGGAATATTTCGGGTCGCTTCCCGACGGAAGCTCGAAAACGCAGTTCGACGAGCTTATCGAAGGCAGGTCGGACATGTCCGAAAGGGAGTTTAACAATTCGCTTTACGCGCTGTACGTCAAGGACTGTTATCCCGAAATGCTCGTGACGGTGGGCGAAAACGTGCCTACGCTGCGCAATTACTATTACGGGCTTACCGTTGGAGCGGGCGGGTATTACTGTCTGTTCGGCGATATGCAGGCGGCTTCGTTTAACTCTTACGGCAATAACACGGTTGTATTCGGCGGTGTTTACCGTTCGGGAAACGGCGTAAACACTGCGGGGCTTGACGGTGAACGGGCGCGCGGCGCGGTTGACGGGTTTATAAAGCATTCGTTTTACGACGGACTTTCGACGTCGTTCGTGCTGGAACTTTTAAACGCCTTGTGGGTTATCGTGATAACCGAACTGATTATAGCCGGCGCAATGTTCTTATGCTACGGCGTCGGCAGACTTAAAAAGTCGGAAACGTTTTCCACGTTTGCGAAATCGGCGAAGGCGGTGGCCTCTTATGCGCACGCGGCGGCGTTTTTCTCCGCTTTGGCGGCGTTCTGTACGGGCTTTGCTTTGAGCGGAGCGGCCGTAACCGTAGCTGCGTACGCGTGCTTTGCCTCGATACTCGTCATAAGAACGCTTACTCTGGTTTTGACGGAAGGCAAAACCGAAGCGACAGATAAATTACAAAAGGATTGAAAAAATGTTTAGAACCGAGCACCCAAACCCGCAATTTAAGAGAGACTCGTTTATTTGTCTGAACGGTTCCTGGGGATTTCAGAAAGGCAAGTTTGAAGAGACCGACCCGACGCGGCTTAGCGGCAAAATCGAAGTGCCGTTCTGCCCCGAATCGCGGCTTTCGGGTATAGGCGACAGAAATTACATTATCGATTGCGTATATTCGCGCGAAATAGAGTTAAACAAAGCCGACTTGAACGAAAGGCTTGTGCTGCATTTCGGCGCGGTCGATTATTTTGCCGTCGTTTACGTAAACGGCGTTAAAGCCGCCGTACATACGGGCGGGTACACGGCGTTCGAGGTCGATATCTCGCCGTTCGTATGCGAGGGGAAAAACCTTTTGGCGGTTGCCGTGCACGACGACGTGAGGGAAAATATCCCAAGCGGAAAACAGAGCAAGGAAGAAAATCCGCACGGCTGTTTTTATACCCGCTCGACGGGAATATGGCAGACGGTATGGCTGGAAAAAACGCCCGAAAATTTTGTCAAAGCCGTCAAATTTTACCCTCTTAGTGATTATAAAACCGTAAGAGCCGAATTATTTACCGAGGGCTGCGAAAACGCGGAAATCAAAGTGTTTTACAAGGGCAAGCCGGTAGGGAGTGCGGAAGGACGCGTCGAATACCGCGGCGTTTTCGAAATAGCTTTGTCCGAAACGCACCTGTGGGAAATAGGCAAGGGCGAACTGTACGACGTGGAAATTACTTTCGGGCGGGACAGGGTGCAAAGCTACTTCGGCTTCCGTCTGGTATCATACGAGGGAAGAAAGTTTTTATTGAACGGCAAAAGCGTTTTTCAGAGGCTCGTGCTCGATCAGGGCTATTACGAGGACGGAATTTATACGGCTAAGGACGCGAAGCAGTTCAAAGAAGATATAGACCTGTCGGTTTCTCTCGGCTTCAACGGCGCGCGGCTTCACCAGAAGGTTTTCGAGCAGCGATATCTGTACGAATGCGATAAAGCCGGCTACATAGTATGGGGGGAATTTCCGAGCTGGGGAATGAAGTACGACAGCGTTAAGTCCCTAGGCACGTTTGTGGCGCAGTGGACCGAGGTGGTGGAGCAGTACTTCAATCACCCGTCGATAATTACCTGGTGTCCTTTGAACGAAGTATGGGAAGATCTGGAAAACAACAAGCTCGTCCGCGACGTCAGGTTTGTGGAAACGGCGTACTTCGTAACGAAAACGCTTGACGGAACGCGCCCCTGCGTGGATACGAGCGGTGGCTATCACGGAAAATATACCGACGTGTTCGACTTCCACAACTATCATTTAAGCGACAAGACCTTGCGGTTCGTAGAGGATATTTCAAAAAAAGACGTGCTTTCCATGGATAAGACCTACCCGCCCGAAGCCCTGCGCGAGAACATTGTTTACAACGGTAAGCTGCCGCTTAACGCAAGCGAGTACGGAGGAATATCTTACTGCGGCAAGGAGGGCGGCTGGGGGTATCACGCGTGCGGTTCGGAAGAAGAGTTTTTAAGCGAATATCTCAAAACGACGTGCTCGTATCTGTTCTGCGGCAAAATAAGCGGATTTTGCTACACTCAGCTTTACGACGTGGAGCAGGAGCAGAACGGCATCTATCATTACGACCGCACGCCGAAATTCGATATGAAACTGATCCGTGCCATTTTCAGCCGTGATCCCGGGGACAAGTGATTGTGAGATTGATTACCGAACGATAGATAAATACTAATCTGAAAAAATGAAACGATCAATTATTTTGCTGTGTGCAGCCCTGACGGCCGCATGCGCAGGTGGACAGCAGGACGGGCAGACGCTCTCCGGACTGAAACGAAGTGATTTCCAGAGCGAGGCGGACGGGAAGAAAACCGACCTGTTTGTTCTGAAGAACGACAAGGGCATGGAGGTGTGCGTCACCAATTTCGGCGGACGCATCGTGTCGGTGATGGTTCCCGACCGTGACGGCGTCATGCGCGACGTCGTGCTCGGATTCGATAACATCGGGGATTACCGGACGATTCCGACTGACTTCGGGGCTACGATCGGCCGCTATGCCAACCGCATCGGGCAGGGGCGGATCACATTGGACGGCATTGAATACCAGCTGCCGCAGAATAACTACGGCCACTGTCTGCACGGAGGTCCCCGGGGATTCCAGTACCGGATTTTCGACGCCGTGCAGAAAAGC
>DOCD01000006.1:6713-6920 GCA_003503945.1 Clostridiales bacterium
AGCGAGCTGGAGCTGACCTATGCGTCGAAAGACGGCGAAGAGGGCTTCCCGGGGAATTTCGACAGCCGGGTGACGATGACGCTGACCGACGATAACGCCATCGATATTCGCTATGCGGCCGAAACGGACAAGACCACGGTCGTGAACATGACCAACCACTCCTATTTCAACCTCGGCTGCGAGAACATACTCGGCTGCGAGGTGACA
>DOCD01000006.1:7163-7327 GCA_003503945.1 Clostridiales bacterium
GATTTCAACCTCGACGGGGACCCCGCGAAGAACAATTCGGAATGGCTGCTGACGGTGAACGCCGACAGCTATACGCCGGTTGATTCGACCTTCATGACCACCGGGGAGATTGCTCCGGTGGCGGATACCCCGATGGATTTCCGGGACCCGACGCCTATCGGCGA
>DOCD01000030.1 GCA_003503945.1 Clostridiales bacterium
GTATATATTCAAAATACAATATCAGGAGGCTTAAATGAGCATAAACTTTTTAAGCAGCCTGTTTCTTGCTAGTACTATGAATCTCGGTTTGGCGATAGGGCTTATAATCGGCGGAGTAGTAGTTGCGCTTGTCGGCGGATTTTTCGTAGGCGCGTTAATCAATAATAAGCGGACGGAAAAAAGATTAGGTGATGTTCAGACCAGAACAAAAAAAATGATCGACGACGCTACCAACGAATGCGTAGCGTTGAAAAAGGAAGCAAAATTAGAGGCTAAGGAACAGGAGCTGCAATTAAGGAACGAATTTGAAAGAGAAAGCAGAGAGAAGAAGTCGGAGCTGCAAAAACTCGAACAGAGGCTTTTGCAAAGAGAGGACTCTCTCGATAAGAAAGAGGAGTCGTTGACTAAGAAAAACGACGCTCTGGAACAGCAGAAGAAAGAGCTTTTGAATAAAGAAGCCGAAGTCAAAAAAACACAGGAAAAAATCAATAATCAGCACGAGCTGATGATTAAGGAACTCGAAAAAGTATCCCAGCTTACAAAGGAAGAGGCAAAGCAGCTTCTATCAAACGAAATACTCGATGAAACCCGTCGCGACGTTGCGTTGCAGGTAAGAAATATCGAGCAGACGGCAAAGGACGAAGCCACGCAGGAAGCTAAAAAAATCATTTCGCTTGCGGTACAGCGTTGCGCGGCGGACCACGCTTCCGAAATCACCGTTTCGGTCGTGCAGCTTCCGAGCGACGATATGAAGGCAAGACTGATAGGCAGAGAGGGCAGAAACATCCGCGCTATCGAAAATGCAACCGGTATCGAGCTTATAATAGACGATACCCCGGAAGTTGTCATATTGTCGGGCTTCGACCCCGTAAGGCGCGAGATTGCCCGTCTTTCGCTTGAAAAGCTTATATCGGACGGCAGAATTCACCCTGCAAGAATTGAAGAAACCGTTGAGAAAGTCAGAAAAGAAATGGATGCCGAAATCAAGGCTGCGGGCGAAAGCGCAATGTTCGAAGTGGGTATTTTCGGGCTTCATCCCGAAATTATCAAGCTTCTCGGCAGATTGAAATACAGGACAAGCTACGGACAGAATGTTTATAAACATTCGATAGAGGTTGCGCAGCTTGCGGGGCTTATGGCTTCCGAACTTGGGCTTGACGTTACCCTTGCAAAGAGAGCGGGGCTTTTGCACGATATAGGCAAGGCGGTAGACCACGAACAGGAAGGCACTCATATTCAATTGGGTGCGGATATTGCCAAGAAATACAGAGAAAGCAACAAGGTTATCAACGCTATTGCGGCGCACCACGGCGACGTTGAGCCGACGACAATCGAAGCTGTGCTTGTTGCGGCGGCTGACGCTATTTCGGGGGCGAGGCCCGGCGCCAGAAGAGAAACGGGCACAAACTACGTCAAAAGGCTTGAAAAGCTTGAAGAGCTTGCGGGAAGCTTCCGCGGCGTGGATAAGTGCTATGCGATTCAGGCGGGCAGAGAGGTGCGCGTAATGGTTAAGCCCGAACAGATTGACGACGCGCAGACTATGTTCCTTGCGAAGGATATAGCCAAGAAGATAGAAAAAGAACTCGAATATCCCGGACAGATTAAAGTAAACGTAATAAGGGAATTCAGAGCGAGCGAATTCGCAAAATAAGATTATAACAAAAAGCCCTGCTTTAGCAGGGCTTTTATTATGCATTTTATTTACTGAATTCGTGGAAGCAAACTCCGAATACAGGGATATTCAACGCTACAAGACAGGGAATTATTATCTTTGCGAAGATATCGCCCGCAGACGAAAAATTCACGTTCAGTAATATCGAAACGATAAAAATTATAAAAATCAAAATAACGGTGATTATAATACACGCCGACAAATATACCGACGTAGAGGGCTTGCGTGTGACCTTGCTTAAATCGGTGTAGTACAAAACTCCGAAAATGAGAAGCTGTGTTCCCGCAAGCGCGAATATAACGAAGGGATATGCAAGGCTGACTCCGTTTACGCCGAGCTTACTTCTGAACAGAAGGCACATAACGAACTCAAACAACATAATTACGGCAACGATGAGCGAGCATTTGAAAAGCGTTGCTCCGCGGTTATAGCTTTTTTTGCGGGTATTGATGACGTAATCGGTAGAGTTTACTTTCAATCCGTCGTTGCCCGCCTTCACGGTTATATCCTCGATTTTTACCGTAGATGCGGACGGTTCGTCGAATTGCGGCATAGTATTTTGCGTTGCGGGGGCGTGAGGAGTGCGCTTTACCGTTTTGTCGAAAAGATTGTTGATAAGGTTGCGGTAGTCGCGCTCGGTCTCGGGCTTATTGTTGTAAATAAGTTTTTCCGTATCGATTTCATCTGCGACGGGCACCGTATTTTCTTTCGGCTGTTCGGGTTTTACGGGTTCCGAAATAAGCTTAAGATAGTTTTCGTGGACGATTCTTCTCTGCTCCTCGTCAAAAGGCGTGGAAGACTGTTCGGGCTTGACTTCCGCTCTAACGGGTTCGGGAGCGGTATCGGCCTTTTCGTGTTGCTCGTTCTTTGTTGCGGCGGCTTCTTCTGCGCTAGTCGGCATAACGGGAGGGGTCACGTAGATTATCTGCTCGGTATAGGTTACCGTTTCGGGTTTTATTTCTATTTCAGGCAAGCTGTCGCGGGCGGGCTTGTCCTTGTTTTCGGTTTCGCTCTCTTCACCGTCATTGCTCTCGTCTTTTATTACGGGTACGCGCGAAGTTGATTTTTTAAGAATTTTGAAATCGACGGCGGTGGGGGCAGGTTGGGTAAAGTCGAACGAACGGTCGGATATGAGGTTATCGATTACCGTCCTCGAATATTCCCATTCGGCTTGATTTTTTTCCGTAATCTCTCTGCCGCTGTCGGTAAGTGTATAATACTTTCTTCTGCCGCCGAGCGATACTTCGTCCGTCTTCCAGTACGCGTTTATATAACCTTGCGTTTCAAGCCTCTTCAACGCGCTGTATAAAGTGGGCTGTTTAAGCGAATACTGCCCGTGGCTTTTCTTTTCTATTTCTTCGATTATTTCGTATCCGTATTTATCGCGCTCGTAAAGCGTGCGAAGTATGATAGTATTTATATGCCCCCTGATAAGGTCTGCGCTTATAGCACTTTTATCTTCGGCGGCGGAGTTTTCGTTTTGCTTTTCGGGAAAATCTTCGTTGTCCATTTTTTTGCCTCCGTATTTTATCATATTATAACATAATTTGCATATTATGTCAATATTTTGACGTAAATAAAGGGTACTATGTCAGACATAATTAGATAAATTTGTCAGATTTT
>DOCD01000148.1 GCA_003503945.1 Clostridiales bacterium
AGCTTCAAAAGCGCCATTCTGACCGAAAGCCCGCAGGTAACCTGCTCGAGGATTTCGCTCTTCTCGCCGTCGATAAGCGAGGGCGTGAGTTCAACCCCTCTGTTTACGGGGCCGGGGTGCAGAATTATGGCGTCCTTTTTCGCGTACTTCAAAAGCCCGTCGTTCATACCGTAGAACTTGCTGTATTCCGAAAGCGACGGAAACAGCCCGCCGTGCTGGCGTTCAAGCTGTATCCTCAGCCCCATAACCGCGTCCGCACCCTCAATTGCTTCCTCGCGCGATTTCGCGATTTTTGCGCCGAGCTTTTCAATCGCCTTGGGCATAAGCGTTTCGGGGGAATACATCCACACCTCCGCGCCCAGCTTTCCGAGCCCGAACAGATTGCTTTTTGCGACCCTGCTGTGCTTTATGTCGCCGAGTATCGCGACTTTCAGCCCCTTGATTTTGCCGAACTTACGGCGAATGGTGAGCATATCCAGAAGCGCCTGCGTGGGGTGCTCGTTCATTCCGTCGCCACCGTTTAATACGCTTGCCTTGACGTGCTTTGCAAGCAGCGCGGGCGCGCCCGCCATCGGGTGACGGATTGCGATAAAATCTATTTTCATCGAGTCGAGCGTTTCGCCCGTGTCGATGAGCGTTTCGCCCTTCTGCACCGAGCTTGCCGCAACCGAAATATTGACTTCGTTCGCGCCCAAATACTTGCCCGCAAGCTCGAACGAGGTGCGCGTTCGTGTGCTGTTTTCGTAAAACAGAGTTATGAGCGATTTGCCCGCAAGCAAATCAGACTTTTTACTTTTACCTTCGAGGAATAAGCGCATTTCGTCGGCGGTGTCGAGAATTTCCGAAATCTCTTCCGCGCTCGTATCACGCAAGCCGAGTAAATCTTTTTTCGTTAGCATTGTTCACTCCTGATTATTACGGTCGGGATAACGTCGGGTGCAAAATAAGAAAAAAAGCGGTTGCGGCATAAAACATATCGCTTTTGCCGTCACCGCTTTCAGTATTTACGTTTTACCGTAAAAATCATTTGCATATCCGCCGCCCGTTTTTTACTGTATGAATTATATCATAAATGGGCAAAGATGTAAAGTAATTTACCGTATTTTAATCAAATAATTAATTGCAGCGAAAAGCCCACTTTGTCGCACGAGGTCAGCACGTATTCTATACCGTTTTTCACCGTGCGGAAAGGAAAATACGCCTCGCCGTGGATATGCCCGAACACGACCTTTTCGACCCCGTTTTCCTCGAAAAGCTTTGTAAAAAGGGTGTCGAGCGACTTCTGGCTGAAAGGAGGATAATGAATTAGCGCGATTACCCTGTCGCCCTCCTCCCGCATTTTCGCGACCTGATTGAAGCAGAGCTTGAAGCGCTCCGCCTCGCGCAGATACAGCTTTTCGTCGTGGTCGGTATAGTCGGAGCTGCCCGGACACGTCCACCCGCGGGAGCCGCAGATTATAAAATTTCCGAGCTTTACGCAGTCGTTCTGTAAAAAGAAAAAGCTGTCGTCGGGCGCGGCTTCGCGCAGCTTGGAAATGCCGTTCCACCAGAAATCGTGGTTGCCGCGGATAAAAATTTTTTTGCCTTTCAGCCCCTTTAAGGAGCGCAAATCATACAGCCCTTCGTCAAGCGTGGTGCCCCAGCTTACGTCGCCGCAGATTAAAACTATATCCTCGTCAGATACCTTTTCAGCCCAGTCGGATTTTATTTTTTCAAAGTGATTTTCCCACCCCGCGCCGAACACGTCCATAGGCTTGTCCGCGGCGCCCGAAAGGTGTAAATCGCTTATAGAGAAAATTTTCATATAACAGTATTTTATCACGTTTTTAATTAAAATTAAAGCGATTTTCGGGTGTTTTTAGCCGATTATGCGTGGCATAGTACTATTTTAACCGCTTAAATTATGTTTTTTCCCTCATCCGTCCGCGCCTGCACGGCGCAGACACCTTCCCCTCAAGGGAAGGCTACAATGGCGTATTTACAAAAATACGGCGGAGCGAACGCCCCGCCGTTTAATGCAATTATTGCTTCGAGCAGTTTTTACCCTGAGGGTACAAAGGCAGCTCGAAGAAGCCCGTGCACACCTCGTGGGAGTAATCCTGAGCGGGCGGAATCGCGCAATAGCCGTAGCTGGGCACGAGTATTTCCACGTCGATAGCCACCTTCAAAATCACCGTTATGCAAGCGCTTACGCTGAACGTGTTGTTGTCGGAATTGAACCTCCCCTCCGCGCAGACCGCGCTTACTTCGCCCGTGATTTTGTAGGGCATTATCGACGGCGCGGGGACGAACAGCAGGACGTCCTGCGCGACGGTAATTTCCGCCTGCGCCACGCCCTCCACCCCGTTCGCGTCGGTATAGGCGACCTCTACGGGAATACCTACCGTAGCCTGAACGCGCGCGCAGCCGGGCTTGTCGGCGAGCCGCTCCACGTTAAGGTTGGTTATAACGCCCGTTGACGAAGTCGACCTCGCGCTTATGAACGTTAAAGGGTATGTAGGGTCGGCGGGGATTGCGTCCGTCAGGGTTAAGGTGTAATTTTCTATCTGAATCTGCTTTATGCAGGCATCGAATATTTTCTGCGCCTGAATACACACCTTTTCGCACATACCGTTCAAGGGGTTGCCGCTTATGGTGCCGGGACATTTATCCGATTGAAAATTCGAAAAAAATGACATTTTGACCTCCGTTTATTTTTATATTATCATTATATGCCGCGCGGTTACTTACACGGCACAAATAATTTACAAGTTGGATAAATATGTTTTCCGCCGTTGATTTTTTTCAGCGTCGCTTCGTCGGCGCCCGTCTTTAAGGCTATGCTGCGGTAGGTATCCCCCACCGCCGCGGTGTAAAGCGTAAGCTTGATATCGATAATCGGTATTATTTCTCCCGCGAACGCCTCGCCGATTACGGGCATGCCGAGCGCCTTTTCGATATCCTCGGAAACCTGTCCGCGTTTGACCCTGAAATATCTGCTTTTATCCGTAACGAGCGTAAACATTTGTAATATTATACGTTCAAGCTTTCAAATTCGTTCATATTACGCGAAAGAAAATTGTAGAATATTGTTGATGAAACAAAATATTTACAGGTCGGCGGCGCTCGTAACCGTATTTTCGACGATAGAAAAAACTTTAAGCTTTTTTTACAGGGTCGTGCTCTCGCGCATACTCGGCGCGGAGGGGCTGGGCATATATCAGATATGCCTTTCGGTTTTCGCGGTGTTTTTAACCGCCGCTTCGAGCGGGATACCCGTAACCGTATCCCGACTGATGGCGAAAAACGGCGCCGCGGGCGATATCCGCGGCAAAAACTCCGCGGTTACCGCGGGCGTCGTCGCAACGCTTATATTCACCGTACCCATAGCCGTAATTCTCTTTTTCAGCAAGGGGCTTTTGGGACTCTTATTTTCGGACGAC
>DOCD01000031.1 GCA_003503945.1 Clostridiales bacterium
ATCATAACATAATTCAATTCAAAAAAAAAGTAAAATAAGGCAGTTTTAAAAATTTTAAACTAATTCAATTACAAACACTTGTATAAATAAGTAAAATAATATATAATGTTTTCGTATGGAACGATTGAGTTATAAACATTTGAAAAGCGGAACGGACGTACGCGGGGTCGCCGTTGGCGACGGGATTACCCTTACCGACGACGCCGTTACCGCGATAAGCCGCGCTTTTATTAAATGGCTTTACTTAAGGCTTAACAAAACGCATTTTAAAATAGCCGTCGGGCACGACAGCAGGGTTTCCGCGCCGCGGGTTCTGAAATGCGTCAAGGAGGGAATTTTGTCGAGCGGAAGCGACCTCGTCTATACGGGGCTTTCCTCCACCCCTTCGATGTTTATTCTTTTAAAAAAGTCGGATTTCGGCTGCGACGCTTCGATAATGGTTACCGCCTCGCACCTGCCCTACAACCGTAACGGGCTGAAATTCTTCACGCCCGACGGCGGGCTCGACTCGAAGGATATCGACGAAATACTCGAAATCGCCGGAAAGGGCGAGTTTTTGGAAGGCAACGGGGAATTTACGGAAAGGTCGTTTATGGACGAATACTCCGCCACCCTCGTCGGTTGCGTACGCGACGCGTGCGGCGGCGATAAGCCTTTGTCGGGCAAAAAAATAATAGTCGACGCAGGTAACGGCGCGGGCGGATTTTTCGCGGAAAAGGTTTTGAAGCCTTTGGGCGCGGACACTGCGGGCAGCCAGTTTCTTGAGCCCGACGGATACTTCCCCAACCATATCCCCAACCCCGAGGACAAGGACGCAATCAACAGTCTGCGGCGCGCGGTGCTTGAAAACAAAGCCGACTTCGGCATAATTTTCGATACCGACGTGGACCGTGCGGGCGCGGTTGACGGCGACGGGGACGAAATAAACAGAAACCGTTTGATTGCCTTACTTTCGGCAATACTATTAAAGGAAAAAAAGGGAATAATCGTAACCGACTCGGTGACAAGCGACGGGCTTACCGCGTTTATAAAAAAACTCGGCGGGGAGCACGTCAGGTACAAGCGCGGTTACAGGAATGTAATCGACAAGAGCGTCGAGTTAAACCGCGAAGGCAAGTATTCCCCCCTCGCCATAGAAACCTCTGGGCACGCCGCGTTTATCGACAATTATTTCCTCGACGACGGGGCGTACGTGGTTACCAAGCTTCTGATACTTTTAGCCTCGCTTAAAGAGGGCGAAAAAATCGCCGACCTTATCAAGGATTTACCCGAACCCGCCGAAAGCGACGAAGTGAGGATTTCGTTCTCGGACGCGACCGACTTCAAGCTTAAAGGTAAAAGCGTTATAGAGGAGCTTAAAAAAATCGCTGCGGCAAGCGCGGATATGAAGCTTGCCGAAACAAACTACGAGGGCGTAAGGATTAACTTTGCAAAGGGCGACGGCGACGGGTGGCTTCTTTTAAGAATGAGCGTGCACGACCCCGTTATGCCCATTAACTTCGAAAGCGACACCGCTGGCGGGAACAAAATTATGGCTGAAAAGCTTTATAAGCTGTTATCGCCGTATGCTTTTTTGAATTTGAAAAATCTTTCCGATTATATCGGTAAATAAATACAGACGTACAAGGAGATTGAATTATGTCCGTTGCGACGAAAACGGTTGATACTTTAAGGATTATTTCCGCCGAAGCCATTCAGAGGGCAAATTCCGGACACCCCGGAATCTGCATGGGCGCGGCGCCGATAGGCTACGAGGTGTTTGCCGATTTTATGAATTTCAGTTACAAAAACCCCAAATGGGATAACCGCGACAGGTTCGTGCTTTCCGCAGGTCACGGCTCGATGCTTTTATACTCCCTTTTGCATCTTTTCGGCTTTGACGTAAGCAAGGAAGACCTGATGAATTTCAGGCAGCTCGGCTCGAAAACCCCCGGTCACCCCGAATACGGCGTGACCGACGGCGTGGAAGTATCCACCGGCCCTCTGGGTCAGGGCATTGCCAACGCGGTAGGATTTGCCGTCGCCGAAGCGCACCTTGCCGCCATTTTCAACCGACCCGACTATCCCGTTGTAGACCACTTCACCTACGTCCTCTGCGGCGACGGCTGCCTCGAAGAGGGTATGGGCTATGAAGCCTGCTCGTTTGCAGGTACGCAAAAGCTGGGCAAGCTCATTCTCCTTTACGATAAAAACGATATCACAATCGAGGGCAAAATTTCCTCCTCGTTCACGGAAGACCCCGCCACCCGTTTTGCGGCGCAGGGCTGGCAGGTTATACGCGTAAGCGACGCAAACAACCTTTCGATGCTCAAAGCGGCGTTGAACCGCGCAAAAAGCGATTTGACGAGGCCGTCGGTAATTATTTGCCGTTCGATTATAGGCTACGGCAGCCCGCTTGCGGATTCAGCCGACATACACGGCGCGCCTATGGGGCTCGAAAACCTTGAAAAGACCAAAAAGTTCTTCAACTGGACGGAGCAGCCCTTCTGCGTGCCTATGGACGTAAAAGAACATTGCATGCGGATTGCGCAGGATAAGCTCGAAGCGGAAAACAGCTGGAACGCGCTTTTTGCCAAATATGCGGCGGAATACCCCGACCTTGCCGAAAAGTACAAAAGGTTTATGGAAGGGTGCGACCCCGATTTCGGCTCCATGCCCGAGCTTTTCAACTTCGATAAACCCGAAGCGACGAGGGCTTCCGGCGGTAAAATTTTAAATAAGATTTCAAGCGTTATGCCCAACCTTATGTCGGGCTCCGCAGACCTTTCTCCCTCCACCAAAACCGAACTCAAAGGCAAGGGTTATTTTTCGCCCGACAACCGCGAGGGGTGCAATATACACTTCGGCATACGCGAACACGCTATGGCGGCGATTTGCAACGGCATTCAGCTGCACGGCGGACTGAGAATAGCCTGCTCAACGTTCTTTTCCTTCTCCGACTATATGAAAGGCGGGATAAGAATGAGCGCGCTTATGAATATACCCGTAATTTACGTAATGACCCACGACTCGATAGGCGTCGGCGAAGACGGCCCTACCCACCAGCCCGTTGAACAGCTTATCACGCTGCGCTCGATACCCGATATTAAGGTGTTTCGCCCCTGCGACGGAAAGGAAACTGCGGCGGCGTATATGTCGGCGTTTACGGGTAATTCCCCCACCGTTTTGGTGCTTTCGAGGCAGAACCTGCCGCAATACGACAGCACAGGGCTGCGGGCAATGACGGGCGGTTATACTCTCGCCGACTGCGACGGAACGCCCGACGTTCTGCTTATTGCAACCGGTTCGGAGGTGGAGCTTTGCATGCAGGCAAAACAGATGCTCGAAAGCGAAAACATAAAGGCGCGCGTGGTTTCGATGCCCTGTATCGAGGAATTCGAGAAACAGACCGAAGAATACAAGGAACACGTTCTGCCCTCCTCCGTCAAGGCGAGAGTGTGCGTCGAAGCCGCTTCGCATTACTCGTGGTATAAGTACTGCGGCGACTTTGGCGAAATTATCGCAATGAAAACCTTCGGCACCTCCGGTCCCGCGGATAAGCTTTTCCCGCACTTCGGTTTCACGAAAGAAAACGTAGTCAAAAAAGCCAAGCTATCCTTAGCAAAAGCAACTAAATAAATCGAAAATATACCGCGGAGCGTTTTTAAAAACGCTCCG
>DOCD01000101.1 GCA_003503945.1 Clostridiales bacterium
ATGTTTTTAATTTCAAACTCGTCTTTAACCGACATAGCCGAAACAAAGCAAGGCAAACTGTCCTTCACTTCTAATCCGCAGGCTTTCAGCCTGTTGTAATCCTCGTAAAGAGTCCTCCCGAGCGGAACGGCTACCTCTTTATATCCTTTCAGCAGATTTTCAAGCGGGGGCACAAATTCTTTAACCGCAATATCCGTTCCTTTAAGCGAGTTTATTGCCGCTTCGAGATAACGCGGGTCGGTATAAAAAGTAATTCCGTCCTTATCCGAAATTACGTACCCGAACGAAGTGGAAATACCCGTAAGATATTTGCGCAAATCCTCCGCTTCGGTCAATACGGCTTCCGCACCGACCGATTGATAAATTTTAGAAGCGTTTGAAAATTTCATTCGTCTACTCCGAAACTTATTTTATCAAATTTAATCCGAGATGTCAACACTTCCGTATATACGTTTCATTTCGGCGGCGTCGACAGACTGCGTGCCGGCCGATTCGCTTACGATATACGGTTCGAGCTTCAACTGTTTAAGCGCAATCGCAAGCGGCTCAAACTCCGGGCCGTACTGAGTATCGGCAAAAGTCAGGTGCTTAATCTCTCCCTTTCCGCCGTACATTATCTTTGAAAAATGAACGTGAAAATGCTTTACTCTTTCATAGCCCAGCTCGTCAATCATATATTGAAGCCGCGATTTATAATCGTCTATTGTATTTAAGCTACCCTGCTCACGGGCGTTTATGTGCCCGAAATCAACAGCGGGCAAAAAAACCTTGTCAATCTTGCAAAAATCAACTATCTCTTCCAGAGTGCCTATCTGTGCGAGCTTACCCATAGTTTCGGGGCAAAAATACAAATCTTCAAGATTGTTTAAATAAATATAATCCCTTAAGATTTTGAGTCTTTCTTTGGTGAGGCTTACGGCATCGTCGCGCGTGGCCTTGCCCTGCGCCGCAGGGTGAAAAACTACCCTCTTACCACCCATAAGCTTTAAAAAACGAGCGCTGCTTAAAAGGTAATTATACGATTTCTGTGCGGCTTCGTCGTCGGGATTTGCGAAATTAATGAAATACGGCGCGTGAACGCTTATTTCAACATCGGCTTCGCTAAAAGCCTGACCTATCAGCTCCGCCTTGCTCTCGGAAAGTAAAATACCTCTTCCGAAAGAATATTCGTAGCAATCAAGCCCGAGCGATTTACAAAACTTTGCAGCCTGCTCCGTATGTTTGTTTCCTGCGGCATAAAACGCTTCGTCGTTGCCGCTGGGTCCGAATTTAATCACTGTCGCTTATCTCCTCAAATTGCTCCGCATTTATCGACAATCAGCACAGCTTTGTCACGCATAGTACTCTATACTTTCAGTTTTGCCTGCTTTAAATCCAGTTTTAACTGTGCTTTCAGCTCTTCCGCGGATTCGAATTTTACGATATCTCTCAAATATTCAACAAATTCTATCGTGATGCCTCTGCCGTAAAGCGTGCCGATAAAACCGTCTATGTACGCTTCGAGCACATTGCTCTGCTCGTTGAAGGTGGGGCGAGGGCCATAGCTTGCAATGCCGATAAACTGCTCGTCGCCTACAAGCACGTTTACTTTATATACACCCTTCTTGACTTCCACTTTGTCTACGGGATATTTCAAATTGACCGTAGGGAACCCTACCACCTTTTTACCGCGGTTTGCTCCCTCTATTACAAATCCCGAAACGGCATAATTTCTGCCGAGGAAGGCGCTTGCTTTAACAAGATTTCCGCCTTCGATAAAGCCTTTTATCGCCGTAGTGCTGACCTTTTCGCCGACATACGTTACATCTTTGACGGGCATATACCAAACGCCGTTTTCCTCGTCCTCGGCATAGGTTTTAAGCGTGGACGATTTACCCTTCGCATCTTGCCCGAAGCGGAAATCTCTACCGCTCATATACGCTTTGACATTGAGCTTGCTTTCAAGCGCTTCCAGAAATTCGTTTGCGGTAGTCTTTTTAAACTCGTCGTTGAAATCGATTGCAAGTACGAACTTGACGTTGAACTGTTCGAGAAATTTAAGCCTCTCCTCGAAGGTATACACCTGCCTGCCGCCCTTGCCGCCCGTAAACATCATTACGCCCAAATCAAGTCCGTTGATTTTGGCCTGTAATCTCGCTTTTTTCAGCAGCTCCGCATGCCCGATATGTATTGCGTCAAAACAACCCAACACCATCAGACAGGGAAAAGAATACTCGTCTTCGTTATACTTAATAATCTCTAACATAATTTTGTCCTAACCTTTATTATATTGTGCTTAACTTCGGCTAAACCGTAAAACGAACCGTCCGTGCGATATATTTTGAAAGTTCCGTCACACAAATTCGTCTGAACGGGAATTCCGTTAAAAAGCTTCTTCGCCTCGTATTCGTTCGGATAAAAGCTTTCAAAAGGCAAAACCTCGTCGGTCGGCGTTATATAGTCGCCTATATTGTCTTTGGTAAGCTTTTCGGTTTTTACCGCATTATCCAGAGTAAAAATGCCGCTTGCTGTTCTTGCAAGACTGCTCATAATTGCACAAGTGCCCAGCCGTGCGCCTAAATCACGCGCAATAGAGCGGATATAAGTGCCACCGCTGCACTCTATTTCGAAACCGCAATATTGCTCATCATTCTGCGGAATCAGCTTTATAGAATAAATATTTACGAACTTTTTAGGGACTTCGAACTCAATCCCCGCGCGGGCGAGCTCGTATGCCCGCCTTCCGCCTATATTTTTTGCGGAAAACTTAGGAGGAAGCTGGTAATAGCCTCCTATAAACTCGTTCAAAACTTCCGAAATCTGCCCGTAAGTCGGCACGGCACCGACGTTTTCAGTTACGTTGCCCGTAATATCGAGCGTGTCGCTGTCAGCGCCGAATTTAAAAACTGCGATATAGGTTTTTCGTTTTGTCAAAAAGTAATCGAAAAGCCTTGCGGCGTTTCCGATAGCGACGGGCAAAACTCCCGTAGCCATAGGGTCGAGCGTGCCCATATGCCCGCACGCCTCGCCCGTAAGCTTTTTTATAATATTGACTTCGCGTGCGGAGCTTACGCCCGCCGCCTTATCAACCGTAACAAATCCAGTCATAAATTCTGATACACGGCGTAAGTAATTTTTTCGATTACCTCTTCGAGTTCGCCGTTCAACATACAGCCGCTTGCAAGCACGTGCCCGCCGCCGCCGAACGCGGAAGCGACCGCATTGACGTTGACGCGGCCCTTGCTCCGCAACGATATTTTATATTGCCTTGCCTTCACTTCCATCATCGAAACGGATACCTCGACGCCGTCTACCGTTAAAGGAAAATCTACAAATCCCTCGGTTACGCTTTTATCAGCGCCCGTTTCGCTGAGGTCTTTCAGGGTAGTGACGATAAAAGTAAGCTTGTCGTCCAACGCAAAACGGATATTGCTCATAACCCGTCCGTACAAAATCGCCCTTACTTTGGGTTGCCGACCGTACATATTATAATTGATAAGGTTTACGTCCGCACCCTTTGCACGAAGCGCTGCCGCAATGTTAAAGGTTTTTTCGCTTACGTCGCAATGAGTAAAATTCCCGCTGTCGGTTATAAGCCCCAGCATGAGTAAATCCGCAACCTCGCGCGTTATTTCAAAGCCAGCCGCCGAAATCACGTCCGTAAGCAACTCGCAGCTTGCGGGGCATTCGTAAACATAATTGAATTTGGCAAAGCCCGTGTTCGAAACGTGGTGGTCTATATTGACGGTATTGCCCGTAAACTTCAAGAATGCGTCTGCAAAAGTGCCTATACGTGAAACGTCGGCGCAGTCCACGCAAATAAAAGTATCGTAAACCGCTTTTGACGGTATTCCGCGTCTGACCTCCGACATAGCCGAAAGAAAACAAAATTTTTCGGGAGGCAAATCCTCGCAACACATTATTGCCGACTTACCCGCATTGCGCAAAGCTACCGTAAGCGCAAGTCCTGCGCCGAGCGCGTCGCCGTCCGGTCTTGAATGGCAGAAAACTACCGCGCTTTTTATTTTTTTTAGTTGTTCAGCTATCTCGCAAAGACTGTTATTCGTCATCTTTACCCGTTTCCAACCCGCTCAATATTCTATCGATTTTCGCGCCGTACTCCATACTTTCGTCGGTAAAAAACCTCAGTTCGGGAACCGTCCTCAAATGCATCACCTGCGCAAGCTCGTGACGAATAAACCCCGCGTTTTCCTTTATGATTTTAAAGCTTTCCGCGCCTTTTTCCGCATCGGTATCGAAAACGCTCACGTATACCTTCGCGCTTTTAAGGTCGGGGGCGACGTCCGCTTCAGTGACGCTTATAATCGCGCTGAGCTGAGGAAATTTATTGCGAAGCTTATTCGATAT
>DOCD01000186.1:0-2295 GCA_003503945.1 Clostridiales bacterium
ATTATATAATAATGTTAATAAGTCGTTTTGGTACGAAAATAAACTTCTTTATAGGCTTTCCCGCGATTAGCTCCGCTATGACCTCGTTGCTTTTTACAAGCTCCTCGATTTCCTTTGCGGTTACGTCGGCGGGCGCGTTGATTTTCGTTTTGATTTTACTGTTTACCTGTACGGCGTATTCGAATTCGTCCTCGCCGCACTTTGCGGGGTCGAAATTCGGCCAGCTTTCGTATGCAATGCTGCCCGAGTGTTTCAGCACCGTCGCCCAAATTTCTTCCGTGATAAAGGGCGCAACGGGGTTCAAAAGCTTGATAAATCCTTCCGCATACGTTTTGGGGAAGCTTTTGCCCTCGTTTATTTCCTTATATACGGCGTTCATAAAAATCATCATCTGCGAAATAGCGGTGTTGATTTTCATTGCCTCGTAATCCTCGCCGACCTTTTTAACGGTCCGGTTGTAAATTTTGTCGAGGTTAGGGTTGGGCGTTTCGGAAATTACGTCAAGCTCGCAGTACAGTCTGTAAACCCTGTCGATAAATTTTTTGACGCCCTCGATATTCGCCGTATTCCACGGTTTTGTGTCCGCTACGGGACCCATAAACATTTCGTACAGCCTTAAAACGTCCGCGCCGTATTGCTTAACTATATCGTCGGGGTTGATTACGTTGCCGAGGCTTTTCGACATCTTATTTCCGTCCTCGCCTAAAATCATACCTTGGTGAAAGAGTTTTTTGAACGGCTCTTTGCAGGGTACGTATCCCTTATCGAATAAAAAGTTGTTCCAGAAGCGGGAGTAAAGAAGATGCCCTACGAGGTGCTCCTTGCCGCCCATATAAAAATCTACGGGCATCCAGTGCTTCATTAAATCGTAGTCGGCGAAAGCTTTGTCATTGTGCGGGTCGCAGAACCTCAAAAAGTACCAGGCGGATCCCGCCGAACCGGGCATGGTGTTGGTTTCGCGTTTTCCTTTGACGCCGTTCACTTCCACGTTCACCCATTCTTTCGCGTTTTCGAGCGGAGCCGCGCCGCCGTGCGCCTTGTAGTCCTTCATAACTGGCAGGGTGAGGGGGAGTTCTTCGTCCGAAAGGAGTACGGTTTCGCCGTTTTCGAGGTGAATAACGGGCAGCGGTTCGCCCCAATATCTCTGTCTTGCGAATATCCATTCGCGCAGCTTGTAGGTTACCGTCTTTTTCCCGCAGCCGTGCTCTTTAAGCCACTGCGCCATTTTATCGATTGCCTGTTTCTTGTCAAGCCCGTTTAAAAAGTCCGAATTTATGTGTTTGCCGTCGCCCGTAAACGCCTCTTTTTCGACGTCGCCGCCTTCGAGCACGGGGATAATATCCAAACCGAATTTTTTGGCGAATTCCCAATCGCGCGTATCGTGCGCGGGCACCGCCATAATCGCGCCCGTTCCGTAGGAGGTTAAAACGTAGTCTGAAATATATACGGGTATCTTTTTTCCGTTTACGGGGTTTACGGCGTACGCGCCCGTAAATTCGCCCGTTTTATCCTTATTGAGGTCCGTCCTTTCCAAATCCGATTTGCTCGCGCATATCTTTTTGTAGCTTTCGACGGCGGCTTTTCTGTCGGGCGTAGTAATTTCGTCCACAAGCTTATGCTCGGGCGCAAGCACGCAGTAGGTGGCGCCGAAAAGCGTGTCGCAGCGCGTAGTGAACACGGTGAAGCTTTTATCCGTTCCGTCAATGCCGAACGTGACGTTCGCGCCCTCGGATTTGCCTATCCAGTTTCTTTGCGCGGTTTTCGAAGCCTCCGGCCAGTCGAGCTCGTCGAGCCCCTTCAAAAGAATTTCGGCGTACTTGTTTATGTCTATGACCCATTGCTTCATATTTTTCCGCACAACGGGGTAACCGCCGCGTTCGGACTTGCCGTCGATGATTTCGTCGTTTGCAAGCACGGTGCCCAGCTCCTCGCACCAGTTTACGGGCGTTTCCACGTATCTTGCAAGCCCCGCCTCGTACAGCTTTTTGAAAATCCACTGCGTCCATTTAAAGTAAGAGGGGTCGCAGGTGGAAATCGTCTTATCCCAGTCGTACGAAAACCCGAGCATTTTAAGCTGGTTGGTAAAGTTTTTAATATTGTCTTGCGTGAAGCCTTCGGGGTTGTGCCCCGTCTTTACGGCGTACTGCTCCGCGGGCAGCCCGAAGCTGTCAAAGCCCATGGGGTGTAAGACGTTAAAGCCCTGCATTCTTTTCATTCTTGCAAGCACGTCGGTTGCGGTGTATCCCTCGGGGTGCCCTACGTGCAGCCCCGCGCCGGAGGGGTAGGGGAACATAT
>DOCD01000186.1:2588-2924 GCA_003503945.1 Clostridiales bacterium
GGAGGGGTAGGGGAACATATCCAGAATGTAATATTTGGGTTTGGAAAAATCGCGGAGGTCTGTTTCAAAGGTTTTATTCGCTTCCCAGTATTCTCTCCACTTTTTTTCGACTTCGCCGAAATTCGTATAAGCCATAAATTTTATTCCTTATTTATATAATCTTATATAATTATAACCTTTGTCAGTAAAATTAGCAAACAAAATTATTGACAAACGCAGATAATTGTACTAAAATAATGATACTCGGATTGAAAGACAAGTACCTCCGAAAAACTTTCAGAGAGCGCGGCATAGCTGTGAGCCGCGTAGTTCGTAGGATAAAGGGAAACCGCTTTT
>DOCD01000186.1:3207-3766 GCA_003503945.1 Clostridiales bacterium
CTTTTATAATAATCCGGATTTGAAAAGCGGCTCTTTAAGTTAAGAGCAATTAAGGTGGAACCGCGCATAAATGAATTTGCGTCCTTAAACGATGTTTTCGTTTAAGGATTTTATTTTTTATAAGGAGTCAGATATGAAAATTTTATTGAAAAACGGTGATTTGCAGCTCGACGACGGCGCAAGCTGTATGGAAGCGGCGCAGAAAATCAGCGAAGGGCTTGCCCGCTCGGCGGTCGCCGCAAAAATCAACGGCGTTTTATGCGACCTTTCGTCAAAGCTTAAAGAGGGCGACTCGCTTGAAATAGTCACGCTTAAAGACAGGGAGGGGCTCGAAGTTTACCGCCACACCTGCGCGCATGTGCTTGCGCAGGCGGTAAAGAATATTTACCCTACGTGCTCGCTTGCGATAGGCCCCGTAATAGAAAACGGCTTTTACTACGATATCGATTTCAACACGCCCATTTCGCAGGAGGATTTTGCGAAAATAGAGGGCGAAATGCTGAAAATTATCAAGGCAAACACCCCTATCGAGCGTTTCGAGCTTCCCCGCGCCGAGGCT
>DOCD01000186.1:4097-5749 GCA_003503945.1 Clostridiales bacterium
GTATAAGGTGGAGCTTATAAACGACCTCCCCGCGGACGCCGTCATTTCCTTCTACAAGCAGGGTACGTTTACCGACCTCTGCCGCGGACCTCATCTGCCGTCTACGGGCAAGATAAAGGCTTTCAAGCTCACTTCGCTTACGGGCGCATATTGGCGCGGTAACGAAAAGAATAAAATGCTCACGAGGATTTATGGCACGGCTTTCGAAAAGAAGAGCCAGCTCGACGAATATCTCGTCGCTGCGGAAGAGGCGAAAAAGCGCGACCATAACAAGCTCGGGCGCGATTTGGGCATATTTATGACGTCGGACGTCGTAGGTCAGGGCTTGCCTATATTGATGCCCAAAGGCGCGAAAATTTTGCAGATTTTAACCCGCTTTGTCGAGGACGAGGAAGCAAAGCGCGGGTTTATGATAACCAAAACGCCCAATATGGCCAAATCAGATTTGTACAAAATTTCGGGGCACTGGGCGCACTACCGCGATAAAATGTTTATTCTCGGCGAGGTGGACGAGCACGGCGAATCGCCCAAGGGCGAAGAGATTATGGCGCTCCGCCCCATGACCTGCCCGTTCCAGTACCAGATTTTCAAAAACGGCTTAAAATCCTACCGCGATTTGCCTTGCAGATACTCCGAAACGGCAACCGAATTCAGAAAGGAAGCTTCGGGCGAAATGCACGGGCTCATAAGGATAAGGCAGTTCACTCTCTCCGACGGACACATTATCTGTACGAAAGAACAGGTCGAAGAGGAGTTCAAGCGCTGCCTCGACCTTTCGTATTATATCCTCGACGCGCTGGGCATGCGCGACGACGTAACCTTCCGCTTCTCTAAACGCGGCAAATCCAAGTCGGATAAATATATCGACAACGACGAGGCGTGGAACAATACCGAAGCTATGATGAAGGTCATTCTCGACGATTTGAAGCTCGAATACGTCGAAGCGGACGACGAGGCGGCGTTCTACGGCCCCAAGCTCGACGTGCAGATTAAAAACGTGTACGGCAAGGAAGATACGCTCATAACTATCCAGATTGACTTCGCCGCGGGCGAAAGCTTCGATATGCAGTACGTCGACGTCGACGGCGTTAAGCGTCACCCGTACGTTATTCACCGCAGCTCGATAGGCTGCTACGAAAGGACGCTCGCTTTCCTTATAGAAAAGTACGCGGGCGCGTTCCCCTTATGGATGTGCCCCACGCAGGTCAAAATTCTGCCCATAACCGACAGGGCGCTGTCCTTTGCGAAGTCGGTTGCGGAAAAGCTCACGTACGAGGGCATACGCACCGAGGTCGACTCCCGCAACGAGAAAATCGGCTATAAAATCCGCGAAGCAAAGCTCGAAAAGGTGCCTTACGTTCTCGTCGTCGGCGACAAGGAAGCGGAGGAAAATACCGTCAACGTCAACAAGCGCGGCGTCGAGGAAAAGGAAAACCTTTCGGTTGAGGATTTTGTGGCGCGCGTAAAGGACGAGGACGCGAAAAAAATTATTTTTTAAATTAACTTTGCAAAATCGTTTGACAATTTTTTCGTTAAAGTGTAATATATTATCGTTAAGCAAAGGTAAACCCCTTTCGCCTTACGGAAATTCCGTGTGGCTGATAATGATTTAAAAGGTATGAGTATGCCTTTCATTATTTCGGGTTGCCTTG
>DOCD01000135.1:0-2414 GCA_003503945.1 Clostridiales bacterium
AGCTTGCGTAGCGGTGATGAGGTAAACTCATCCGTCTGAGCCTTCACGGCTCAGACACCTTCCCTATAAGGGAAATCTGAATTTTAGTTTAAAGTCAGCGTATCGACAATTTCGTTTATATCCTTTACGCCGTGCTTATCCAGCCACGCATTAGTTTCTTTGATAATCCGCGGCATTGCCGTCGCGTCGGTAAAGTTTGCCGTGCCGACCTGTACCGCCCTTGCGCCAGCCATCATAAACTCGATTACGTCCGCGCCGCAGGTTATGCCGCCCATGCCCACTACGGGTATATCCACCGCGTGCGCCGCTTCGTAAACCATTCTCACCGCAACGGGCTTTATGCCCGCGCCCGAAACGCCGCCCGTGTTGTTGGCGATTAAAGGCTTTCTGCGCTCGATATCTATCACCATGCCCGTAAGGGTGTTGATAAGCGAAATACAGTCCGCGCCGCCGCTCTGCGCCGCCTTAGCGTTTACGGGTATGCTTTCTACGTTGGGCGAAAGCTTGACCATAAGCGGCGTGCGCTTCAACGCGCTTTTCGCAACCTCGGTTACCTTTTTTATGCTTTCGGGCTTAATGCCGAAAGCCATACCGCCAGCCTTCACGTTCGGGCAGGAAATATTGAGCTCGACAAAGTCGACAAGTCCGTCAAGGCGGGCGCAGATTTCGCCGTAATCGTCGAAGGTTTTACCCGCCACGTTGGCGATTACCGCCACGCCCTTATCTTTCAAAAAGCTTAAATCCTCTTTGATAAAGTGCTCGACGCCGGGGTTCTGAAGCCCGACCGCGTTTAAAATAACGCTTTTGCCCTCCGCAATCCGCGGCACGGGGTTGCCGAGGCGGGGCTCCTTCGTCATGCCCTTCGTGCTTACGCCGCCGATTACCGAAATATCGTAAATTTCGTCATACTCCCTGCCGAAGCCGAAGGTGCCGCTTGCCGCTATTACGGGGTTTTTTAAAGTCACTCCGCACACTTTTACGCTTAAATCAGCCATTGTTTTCTTCCTGTAAATTTTTATTCGCTTCCTGTTCCTTGGCGATATGCTCCTTCACGGAACACTCCGCTTTGAGCATAAACAGCCTTTTGACCGCCGCATCCGCTTTATCGACAAATCTCAATTTATACTCTTTGCCGTTCACGAAAAATATAATTTTCCCGAAGCCGAAAAGCGAACCGTCCAGACCCATTGTTTTTGATTTAAAGTCGGTAAGCTCCGTCGGGGTACAGACTACGCCGTTCCTGAAATAAAGCTTTCCGTCCTTTAATTTTATGGCGTCTTTAGGCATTCTGATAAAATAAATTAAATAGCCTATGCTGCCAAGTATTATAATAATGCCTAAAACTATGGCAATCCAGCCATATACTATTATAATTTCCTCGTCAAAAAAAGTAAAGAAAGCGCCCGCCGCAATAAAAATGCCGCCCATTACTAAAAGTATCGAATACGTAATTATATACAGCGTTCGCACCGATTTTGCAATTACTTCTTCCATATATCAAAAGCCCCCCTCAGGTTAATTTACAGTTCAACTTCGTTTATATCGAACACGGGGCCGTCCTTGCAGACCCGCGCGTTTGAACCGTCCGTCTTTTTGCATACGCAGACGAGGCAGGCGCCTACGCCGCAGCCCATTCTCTCCTCAAGAGAAACATAGCAGGGGATTTTGTTGCCGCGCTCTGAAAGCTTTTGCTTTAAAACTTTAAGCATAACGGGCGGGCCGCAGGCGATTATGCAATCGGCTTCGATATTTTCCGCGTCCATTAAATACGCTTCCACGGCGTTTCCCTTTCCGCCGAAGCTTCCGTCGTCGGTGACAACGGTCAGCTTTTCCGATTTTTCAAGCTCGTCCAGAAGGCA
This sequence comes from Clostridiales bacterium, assembly GCA_003503945.1. Lineage (GTDB taxonomy): Bacteria > Bacillota > Clostridia > Christensenellales > Borkfalkiaceae > Coproplasma. The sequence goes on from DOCD01000135.1 coordinate 1,860, forward strand.
TACGGAGGCTTTGCTCCTAAAACCTATGTAGGAATAGAATTTTTTGTCACCGCAATGCTCGCGAATGGTTGCGATAAGCGGGAAAACGCCCACTCCGCCGCCTATGACTACTATATTCTTTTTGCCGCTCAAATCGAACCCGTTGCCGAGCGGTAAAAGGATTTTAAGCGCGTCGCCTGCCTTCGCCTCGCTCAGCTTATGCGTGCCCTCGCCTTTCAATTGATAACAAAGCGAAATATCGTCGCCCTCGACCTTCATTACGCCGAGAGGACGCCTTAAAAGGTGCGAACCCTCGCCCGTGGAAAGGTTGACGAACTGCCCGCCCTTTATTTTGCCCGCGCTTTCGGGGAGCGTGAGCGTAATCATATAAATATTTTCGGCAATGAGCGCGTTGCTCTTTACGGTTGCAAGTAAATCTTTCATAACAGCACCTTATTTATATTTAAAGCTTTGCAGATACGAGCAAGACAAGGCGCGCAAGGCTTTACGAGGGGAGCTTACTCAGGCGTAAGTGACCCGAAGTAAATCGAAGCGCAACACAGTATTGCGAAGTAT
>DOCD01000135.1:2700-3313 GCA_003503945.1 Clostridiales bacterium
CGGACATTTTACCTATGGTGGCGGACAGGTCGCGCTGCATTGCAACGCACGCCTCCCGCGCCGCCTCGAAGTATTTTTTGCCCGCGTATTCGGGCTTTTTGTAAGCGCAGATTATCCCGCGCGAGTTGTTGACTACGCCGCCGAGCCCGCGCTTGTCGAAGCAGACTTTGAGCATTTGCGCGTTGCCGCCCTGCGCGCCGTAGCCGGGGATAAGGAAAAAAGTGTTTTTAAGCTTACCCCGCAGATTTTCCGCTTCCTCGGGGTGGGTCGCGCCGACAACCGCGCCGACCTCTGAAAAGCCGTATTTGCCCACGGTATCCTTACCCCACTCCTCGACGAGCGCACCCATTCTTTCGTAGACGTATTCGCCGTTTTCGAGTTTAAGGTTCTGTAATTCCCCGCTCGACGGGTTTGAGGTTTTGACAAGCGCGAAAATCGATTTGTCGTGCGCGAGGATTTGCTCCACAAATGGCTTTATCCCGTCCGTGCCGAGGTAGCCGTTTACGGTGAGCATATCGGCGGGGAACGCCCGCATTGCCTTTCCGCCGAGCGAAGTTTCGCCGAGGTAGGCTTTTGCGTAGCAGCTCGCCGTCGAGCCGATGTCGTTGCGTTT
>DOCD01000135.1:3615-5387 GCA_003503945.1 Clostridiales bacterium
TCGAGCCGATGTCGTTGCGTTTGCAGTCCGCAATTACGATAAGCCCCTTACCGCGCGCATATCCTACCGTATCGTAAAAAGCTTTTACGCCCTCGAAACCGTACATTTCATAGTAAGCAATCTGCACTTTGACGGACGGAACGACGTCGCACACGCTGTCGATAATATTTTTATTGAACTCTGTTATGCGCGCGGCGGCTGCGGAAAAATCGGAAACGCCCTCGCGCATTTCTTCGGGCAGATAGCCGAAGTCGGTGTCGAGCCCGACGCAGGTCGGGTTTTGCATAGCAATAATTTTTTCGATTAATTTATCTATCATATTTATACCTCGTATTTTATTTTCCCTCATCCGTCTGTGCCGCCACGGCACAGACACCTTCCCCCAAAGAGAAGGCTACAATATTGTCATGCTTCCCCTTCGGGGAGGCTCCGCAAAGCAAAGCGGAGCGGTAGTGAGGCTATTTTTCGTATTTGATTACTCCGTCGACGATTGTGTATTTGACCTTTCCGTATACTTCGAAGCCGTCAAACGGCGTGTTTTTGCCCTTTGAAAGGAATTTTTTTCTGTCGATTACGTATTTTTCGTTTAAATCGACTATCGTTATATCCGCGGGCGCACCCTCTTTGAGCTCGCCGCCGTCAAGATTTAATACGCTTGCCGGATTTAAACTCATTTTATCCATTAACTGCGAAAGGGTTAAATTTCCCGTCCGTACAAGGTAAGTGTAGCTCAGTGCGAAGCTCGTTTCAATTCCGCTTATTCCGAACGCCGCCAAGTTGTACTCAACCTGTTTGTCCTTTGCCGAATGCGGCGCGTGGTCGGTGACGATACAATCGATTGTTCCGTCTTTCAGCCCCTTTATTAAAGCTTTCCTGTCCTTTTCTTCCCTCACGGGGGGATTGACCTTTGTGTTTGTGTCGAAGTCGGTAATTATATCGTCGGTCAGTATAAAGTAATGCGGGCAGGTTTCCGCGGTGACCGCAACTCCCCGCTTTTTAGCGCTTTTTATAATTTCCACCCCGCTGTAAGTGGAAACGTGGCAGATGTGCACGGGGACGTTCAGGCTTTCGGCGAGCGCGATGTCGCGGGCAATCATAATGTCCTCCGCCGCGCGCAGGCTGCCTTTAAGCCCCGTAAGCGTGGAATTGTAGCCCTCGTTAACCACTCCGCCGTCGACGAGGTTTATATCCTCGCAGTGGCAAAGGCATTTAAGCCCGAAGCCCGAAGCGTATTCCATTGCAAGCCGCATTATGTTGGAGTTCATTACCGAACGCCCGTCGTCGCTCAAAGCGACCGCGCCCGCGGCTTTCATTTTGCCGATTTCAGCCATTTGCTCGCCCTCTTCGCCGCGGGTAATCGCGCCGATAGGGTTTATCTTGCAGAGGTTTACTTCCTTTTGTCTGTTCAAAATATACGAAACGACAACCGCATTATCGCAGACGGGGTTGGTATTCGGCATACAGCAAACCTGAGTAAATCCTCCCGCGACCGCCGCGCGCGAACCGCTCTCTATGTCCTCTTTGCCCTCGAAACCGGGTTCGCGAAGGTGAACGTGCATATCTATAAGCCCGGGCAGGACGTGCTTGCCCGCCGCGTCGATAACCTTGCAGTCCTCCGTGATTTTGCCTATTCGGGAAATTTTTCCGTTTTCTATTAAAATATCGGCTTTCTTTTCGCCGTCTTTTAAAACGAGCGTGCCGTTTTTAATCAATAATTTCATAAATGCGCCTCCCTGTATTCCGCAAGCAGCTTCAAAAGCGCCATTCTGACC
>DOCD01000156.1:0-1886 GCA_003503945.1 Clostridiales bacterium
GCTTTACTTTTCGTATAAAGCGTGGTACAATAAAAGAAAAACAGAGGTGAAAAATGTTAGAGAAGTACATAAACGCCGCAAGGCGGGTAACAAAAGCCGACCTCGTGCTAAAAAACGCGACTTACCTTGACGTTTTTACGGGCAAGCTTAAAAAAGGCGATATCGCCGTCGTTGGCGAAAAAATCGTCGGCATTGGCGAATACGAGGGCGAAAAGCAAATCGATTGCTCCGCGCTCACCGTGCTGCCGGGGTATATCGACGGGCACGTTCATATCGAGTCGTCCCAGCTTTCCCCCGAAGAGTTCGCGTCGCTGATAGTCCCCCGCGGCACGACGACTATTATCGCCGACCCGCACGAAATTACCAACGTATGCGGTATGGCGGGCTGCGAATATATCGCAAAAGCCTCGGCAAACGTGCCGCTCGACGTAAAAATTCAGCTTCCGTCGTGCGTGCCCGCAACCCCGTTCGAAACGAGCGGCGCCGTATTAAACGGCAAGGATATAGCCGAAAATATCACTAACGAGTACATTTTCGGGCTGGGCGAATTTATGAATTATCCCGGCGTGCTGTTCTGCGATAAGGACGTTATTCAAAAGCTCGAAGCCGCCCACGAACACGGCAAAGTGATTGACGGGCACGCCCCCGCGGTGTACGGCTACGATCTGAACGGTTACCTTTGCGGCGGAATTTCCACCGACCACGAGTGCGTTTACGCCGATGAAATAGAGGAAAAAATTTCAAAGGGCATGTACGTGCATATCCGCCACGGCTCGTCCACTCAAAATCTCGGCAACGCAAAATACATAACCCCTGCGAATATGCGCCGCTTCATTCTGTGTACCGACGACAGGCACGCCGCCGACCTCAAAGAAAAGGGTCACCTCGACGACGCTTTGCGCCGCCTTGTCGCGGACGGGCTCGACCCGATTACCGCGGTAACCTGCGCCACGCTCAACTGCGCGGAGTGCTACGGGCTTAAATTCAGGGGCGGCATTGCGCCTTTCTGGCTTGCAGATCTGGTTGTGGTTGATAACCTTAAAAATTTCAACGCGCAGTACGTTATAAAGAGAGGTAAACTCGTAGCCGAAAAGGGCAAACCGCTTTTCGATACGTCTAAGCGTTATCTGCCAGAAAACGTGTTGAACACCGTGCACGTAAAGGATTTGAAGGCGGAAGATTTTATCCTCAAAATCAACAGCCCGAAGGCGAAGGCAATGACTATCGAGCCGGGCGGCGTAGTCACGGGCTGCGAGATTGTGGATGTAACGCACGAAAACGGCGACGTAGTCGTAAAGGGCACCGACTTATTAAAGCTTGCGGTTGTCGAACGTCACCATATGACGGGCAATATAGGCAGAGCGCTTTTCAAGGGCTACGGCCTGAAGGGCGGAGCTATGGGTATAACCATCGCGCACGATTCGCACAACATAATACTTATGGGCGACGATAACGAGGCTATGGCAAAGGCGGCGAACAAGCTCAAAGAAATAGGCGGCGGAATGGTGCTTGTCAATTCCAAAACGGGCGAAGTGGACAGCCTAACGCTGGATATCGGCGGGCTTATGTCCTCGCGCGACGCGGAAAGCTTGCAGCGCGACTCTCGCGCGCTTATCGAAAAGGCGCACGCAATGGGCGTAAAGCGCGAGTATGAAGCGTTTATGTCGCTCGCGTTCCTTTCGCTTGCGGTTATCCCCAGATTAAAGCTTGTGGATAAAGGGCTTTTCGACGTCGAAAAATACGCGTTCACGACTCTCGAAGCATAAAAATCAATAAAAAGCGGGACAGCTGGGCAGATTAAATCGTTTTAATAACGAGCTCGTTTACTGTCGATAAAATAAGTTTAAATTAAAGGTGTGATATTTTTATCGCGCCTTTAATTTTAT
>DOCD01000156.1:2196-2328 GCA_003503945.1 Clostridiales bacterium
CTTTAATTTTATTTTACAAAAAAATATAAAATTCTTAAAAAACAATTTTACTTATGCGTTCAAATATAGTAAAATAGATAAGTAAAAATATAAAATTGTGATTAATGTCGGAAAACGCAAGCGCGGATTGAT
>DOCD01000156.1:2666-2865 GCA_003503945.1 Clostridiales bacterium
GCGTTTTCACGACAAAAATTTAAAATCACGGCGCGGATTTTGAAAAAATACGCGCGTGAACGGAGTAAATATGGGACTTATCAGATATATCCTCGGTTCGGATTCGAGGAAGAGCCTTAAAAAGCTTAACAAACTTGCTTTAAAGGTTGAGGAGCTTGAACCCAAGTACGCGGCAATGAGCGACGAGGAGCTTAAAAGC
>DOCD01000156.1:3161-3370 GCA_003503945.1 Clostridiales bacterium
ATGAGCGACGAGGAGCTTAAAAGCCAGACGGGCATTTTAAAGGACAGGCTTGCAAAGGGCGAAACGCTCGACGAAATTATGTTCGACGCGTTCGCGGCTTTGAGGGAAGCGAGCTGGCGCGTTTTGGGAATGAAGCATTTCCACGTTCAGATAGTCGGCGGCATATGTCTGCATCAGGGCCGTATCGCCGAAATGAAAACAGGTGAAGG
>DOCD01000062.1 GCA_003503945.1 Clostridiales bacterium
TTTAGTAAATCATTCTTTGGAGGAATTATAATGAATAAGAAAAAGACAGCAGTACGCGCAGCGACCGTTGCTTTAAGTTCGGTTATGGTTTTCGGCGCTTTCGGCTTTTTGGCAGGCTGTAAGGAAAAGGTTGACAGGCTTATTATAATGAGCGAGCCTATGGACGGGCTTTTCAATCCCTTCTTTTCCACGTCGGGGCCCGATATGGACGTCACCGGCATGACTCAGCTTTCTATGCTTTCTACCGATAAAAACGGAGATATTGCGTACGGTGAAAGTGAACCGACCGTCGTACTCGACTACAAGCAGGAATACGACGAAAACGAAGGCAGAGAAGGTGTTACTACTTATTACTTCGTGCTTAAAAACGGCATAAAGTATTCAGACGGCAATCCCCTTACCATGAACGACGTGCTTTTCAATATGTACGTCTATCTCGACCCCGTTTATACCGGCTCTACGACTATGTATTCGACCGATATCGTCGGGCTTAAAGAATACCGCACGCAGAGTACATCTTCCGACAGCTCGGGTTCGGAAGATGACGCAGTAACTCAGCAGGCAAATACTTTCGCATTCAACCGTATAAATGAGCTTATTCAGCTGTATGTAGATACAAACAGGGAAATAAACGGAAGCGTGTCGACTTCATACGATGTTTCTAAGGAGGAAATGTATAGGGCAATAGGGTCAAAATCTTCTTTTTCCGACGGGTATAAAGAAGCGGTATCGAATGACGAACTCACATTAGCTGAGTACTGCGAGAGGCTTCGTAGCGATTATGACCTTACTCTGGAAACCTTCCATAATGAACTCGAAAGCGACTACAACTCCGCAATCGACTCCTTCAAGGAAAGCTCGCCCTATAAGGAGTGGGACGCAAAATCAACGCAGTATAAATTCTCCGACCCCGTATTCTCTTTCATGTATATGGAGGGCTACGTTGACGTCAAGTATACCGATAACACGAGGACTGAAATTCTTAGTGCGACTCCCCAATATAACGCGGGGACAATCAACAATATGGATAAGGCGATAGAACACGTTTATAACGATAAGGTTTCTACCGAACTTAACGGCATACTTTCGTACTATGCAACTGCAAATACCGTAAGTACACAGTACGTGGCAAAAGCCAAGGAGCTTATTCTTCATAAAAATCTTCAAAATGACGTATACGGCGGCTTCGGCAATATCAGCGGCATAGTTTCTATGGGGCACAGCACTGACGATACTTTCGTTTCGATAAACGGCAAAAATTACATTATCGCCAAAGAGCATAAAGCAAACGGTGAGGTTGCAAACGCGAGCGAGTACGACGTGCTTCGCATTAAGATAAACGGCAAGGACCCGAAAGCTATCTGGAACTTCGGCTTTACCGTAGCGCCTCATCACTATTATTCAGACGCAACAAAATATCCCGTAGATATTAAGGCGAACAAATTCGGCGTTTACTGGGGCTCGTTCGATTTCATGAGCGGCGTAATTCAGGGCGTGAACGGTTACGGCGCAAGGAAGAACCATATCCCCGTAGGCGCGGGCGCGTATATGGCGACCGATGATAAAGATAGCGACCAACCCGCAGGCAACGCATTTAACAACAACGGCTTTGTCTATTTCAAGGCAAACGATAGCTTCCTTTTGGGCGAACCTAAAATTAAGCACGTAGCTTATCAGGTACTGAGCGCAAGCAACGCGCTTGACCAGCTTGAAAGGGGCAGCGTTCACTACGTAACTCCGCAGTTCACAAAGGCAAACAAAGAGAAAATCGATAACGAGCTTAAAAGCAAGGGTATCGAGTCGAAGTCTACCTGGCAGCTCGGCTACGGCTATATCGGCGTAAACGCAGGGTTAGTGCCCAATATCAATGTCCGTAAGGCTATCATGTCGGCTATGGATATCGCGCAGAGTATCGGATACTATTCGTCGGGTACCGTCGTCAATATCCAGTGGCCTATGTCGGTAGTAAGCTGGGCGTATCCCACGACCGACGGAAGACCCGTCGACCCTGATAACCCTTCCAAAAATATGGATAAGTTAAACGGTCATGATTATATGCAATACACCACGGAGGACGCCGCAAAGCAGAAAATCAGGGATTATATGGCTCTCGGCGGCGTAAGCGCGGGCTCGAAAGACCTTAAAATCAAGTTTACGATAGCGGGCTCCAACCTTACCGACCACCCCGTATACGCTGTGTTCAACCTTGCGGCGAAGCTTTTAAACGAGTGCGGATGGGATATAAGCGTAGTGCCCGATACCAACGCGCTTACAAAGCTTTCCACGGGCGCGCTTGCGGTTTGGGCGGCAGCCTGGGGCTCCACAATCGACCCCGATATGTATCAGGTTTACCACAAGAATTCGACGGCTACCAGCGTTTTGTCATGGGGTTATGATAAGATAATTAAAAGCCCCGGCGATTATCCCGAAGAAACCGCTATTTTAAATGTGCTTTCGGAAAAAATCGACGAAGGCAGAAAGACGCTCGATAAAGCTGAGCGTACCGAAATTTATAAGAAAGCAATGGGTTACGTTTTAGACCTCGCGGTTGAAATGCCCGTATATCAGAGGCAGACGCTGTACGCTTACAACGCAAAGGTAATCGATACGTCAACCTTCCCCGATGAAATAAACTCCTATTCGTCGCCTCTCGGTAAAATCTGGGAAATAGATTTTATAAAATAATCAAGCCGTTAAAACGGAGTAAACTATGTTAAAATATATTTTGAAAAGACTGGGTCTTGCGGTGCTCATACTTTTGGGCGTATCGCTTATACTGTATATTCTGGTACGCTGTATGCCCAGCAACTTTGTCGAGAATATCGTCATGCAGATGAATAACGGCGGCGCGACAATCCCGCAGGAAACAATCGATGCGCTCTATAAGATGTACGGGCTTTCCGATGGGAGCTTCTGGGGCATCATAAAAGGATATTTCTCGTGGCTGTGGTCGCTTATGCGTTTCGACCTCGGCACGAGCTTCAAGTTCGGCGTGCCCGTCATTCAGGACATCGCCGACCATATGAGCGTTTCGTTCATCGTATCTTTTATTGCTATTATCTTCGAATATATGATTGCGATTCCGCTCGGCGTAACCGCCGCAACCCACCAGTACAGTCTGCGCGACTATATAATTACCTTTTTGGTAGTTATAGGTATTTCATTCCCGTCGTTCTTCTTTGCGCAAGTCATAAAGGATTTGCTTGCAAACAAGCTGGGTTGGTTTCCTCCGTCCGCGTATGAAGATTTAACAAGCTCTTTGCCTACGTTTTTAGACCACGCGTACCACCTCGTGCTGCCCATATTTACGATTGTCGTTTTAAGCATAGGCGGCACGGTGCGCTACACGCGTACGAATATGCTCGAAGTTTTAAACTCCGACTATATCCGTACAGCGCGCGCAAAGGGGCTTAAAGAGAGCAAAGTAATTTATAAACACGCTTTCCGCAATACTATGATACCCATAGTAACCATGATGGCGGGTATATTGCCCAGCCTTTTCTCGGGGTCGATGATTCTCGAACAGGTATTCGATCTCCCCGGCATAGGCGCGCGCGCTTATCAGGCAATGATAGCCGCGGATATACCTTACATAATGGGTTACAATATGTTCCTCGCGTTTTTAAGCGTAATAGGCATATTGCTTACCGATTTGATGTACGTCGTAGTAGACCCGCGCATCAAGCTTACTTAAAGAGGTTGTTATGAAAAATACGGAAAATGAATTGGCGCTTGAAAGTAAAGCGTATTTAACGGCGGAGGAAATCGAAAAAAAGATTTCCGCCGAAGCCGAAGCGGGCGTGGCGGAGGTTGATATCGCCGACGGCGAAACACCTCTCGACCAGAACGTGCGGCTTATGTCGCCTTTAAGGATGGTTTTAAGGCGGTTTTTCCACTCCAAATTAAGTATAATAGGGCTCGTGCTTATAGCCGCCCTGTTTATATTCAGCTGGTTCGGCCCCGTAATCTGCAATTGGGCGGGCTATTGGGAAGAAACCGAAACCGACTACAACGGAAAAATTGTCTACGAATATCAGAAGGTCGAAACCGAAGACGGCACTTTTTATCAGATAATCGAGTCGTTTCAGCAGTCGAACTCACTCGCGCCTCCCAGCGGCGACCATATCCTCGGCACCGATAAAACGGGAAGGGACGTTTTCGTCCGTCTTATGTACGGCGGCAGGGTGTCGCTTACCATAAGTATAATAGGCGTGCTCGTAATTACGGCGATAGGCATAGTTATGGGCGGGCTCGCAGGATATTTCGGCGGTTGGGTCGATAACCTTATAATGCGTATATGCGATATTTTGATGTGCTTGCCGACGTTGCCTCTATTGCTTATATTGGGCACCATGCTCGACCAGTACGGCGTCAACGACGAAAGCCGAATATACATATTGATTGCGCTACTGACGCTGTTCTCGTGGTCTGGTACGGCAAGGCTCGTTCGCGGGCAGATACTGTTTTTGAGAGAGCAGGAATATATGGTTGCGGCGGAGGCAATGGGCTTTTCCACCGCGCGTAAGATATTCAAGCACCTTATCCCCAACATTTTACCTCAGCTTATCGTCGGCATGACGCTGTCGCTCGGCAGTATGATACTGTACGAAGCTTCGCTTTCCTATATGGGGCTCGGCGTCAAACAGCCCTTCGCTTCGTGGGGTATGATGATAAATATCGTCACGGAAGATTTGGACGTACTGAAAAATTACTTTAACGTATGGGGACCTCCGGGTATCCTTATCGTAATGGCTGTACTCGGGTTTAACTTTCTCGGCGACGGATTGCGCGACGCGCTCGACCCCAAAATGAGGAGATAGTATGAAGCTTAACTTTTTAAAACTCTTCAAAAAGAAAGACGATAACGAAATTTCCGTCAGCAAGCACTATCTCTCGGGCAAAGAGGTGCGCGAAATTGCGAAGAAAAACTCCGTAATTATGCGCCGTCTCGAAAAACAGAAGTACCGCAAGGCAGACGAATCCGAATTTCTTTCCGAAATGAAAAACGATGCAAATATCCTCGAAGTGGATGATTTGCACTCGTATTTCTTCACCGACCAGGGCGTCGTAAAGGCTGTCAACGGCGTGTCTTTCGATATCCCCCAGGGCAAAGTTTTAGGCGTCGTCGGCGAATCCGGTTGCGGAAAATCGGTAACGAGTATGTCGATTATGCGCCTTTTGCAGGGTCCGCAGGGTCAGATTTATTCGGGCAGCATCCGCTTCAAGTCATTCGATTTCAAGCGCGACGAGCACGGCAACCCCATACCCATTTACGAAAAAGACGAAAACGGAAATATAATAAACGAAATCGTTAAGGATAAAAAGGGCAACGATAAGCTCGATAAAGACGGAAACCCCGTCTATTGCCCCAAGCATAAGCGCGACGAATACGGCACCAGACAGTACGAAATGGAAGAGAAGGTGTTCGATATCGCGAAAATGCCCATTAAGGAAATGCACAGGCTCAGAGGCAGACAGATTGCCATGATTTTTCAGGAGCCGATGACTTCTTTAAACCCCGTATTCACGATAGGCAACCAGCTTGACGAGGTCACCCTTCTGCACGTGCCCGACTCGACCAAACAGGAGGCGAAGGAGCGCTCTATCGATATGCTCAAACTCGTAGGCATAGCCATGCCCGAGCGCGTCTACAAATCGTACCCGCACGAGCTTTCTGGCGGTATGCGCCAGAGGGTTATGATAGCAATGGCGCTTGCGGGCAACCCGAGGCTTATTATCGCGGACGAGCCCACGACCGCGCTTGACGTTACCATTCAGGCGCAGATTCTGGACTTGCTGCGCGGACTTAAAGACCGCATTAACGGTTCGATACTTCTTATCACGCACGATTTGGGCGTAATTGCTGAAATGGCGGATTACGTCGTCGTAATGTACGCGGGCAGAGTGATTGAGCAGGGCACTGCTTCCGAAATTTTCCATCACCCCATGCACCCGTATACGATAGGTCTGCAAAAGAGCAAACCCACTATGGGCAAGAAGTTGTCGGATAAGCTTTTCAATATCCCCGGCAACGTGCCCAACCCCGTAGATATGCCTAATAACTGTTATTTCAGCGAAAGGTGTTCGTGCCGTACCGACAAGTGCAAGGGCGACTATCCTCAAATGATACAGGTCAGCCCCACGCATTGCGTAGCTTGTCACTTGTATGCAAAGGAGGCTTCCGATGAGCAGTAAAAAAACTCCAGAAGTTAAACCCGAACCCGAAATTAAAATAGTGGAAAAGAAGCCCGCGGCAAAGTCCGCTTCGTCAAAATCGGGCGGCGCGGCTAAAACGACGACGGCGGCAGCTAAAAAGCCCGCTTCGGCTAAAGCGACG
>DOCD01000138.1:0-286 GCA_003503945.1 Clostridiales bacterium
TTTATCGATAAATAAATACCGATTTATTTTGCAATTCATTCATTTAGGAGGATTTATGGATTTCAAGTTGGATTACGGCGTATGTGACAGCATTGAAAAGCTGGAACAGGAACTTGTAAGGGTCAGGGCGGCGCAGAGAATTTTTGCAACCTATACGCAAGAACAGGTTGATGCGATTTTCCGTGCGTGCGCAACTGCTGCGGACAAAGCGAGAATACCTCTCGCAAAGCTTGCGGTTGAAGAAACAGGCATGGGTATAGTCGAGGATAAGGTTATAAAGAACCAT
>DOCD01000138.1:601-5865 GCA_003503945.1 Clostridiales bacterium
TAAGGTTATAAAGAACCATTATGCTGCCGAATATATTTTCAACGCCTATAAAAACGTTAAAACCTGCGGCGTAATAGAAGAGGACAAAACCTACGGTATAAAGAAGATAGTCGAGCCTATCGGCGTAATCGGTGCGGTAATACCTACCACAAACCCTACGTCCACGGCTATTTTCAAGACGCTGATCAGTCTTAAAACGAGGAACGGCTGTATCATCAGCCCGCACCCTCGCGCAAAGAACAGCACGATTGCCGCTGCTAAAACTATATACGAAGCGGCGGTTGCCGCTGGCGCACCCGAAGGAATTATAAGCTGGATCGATATCCCCACTCTGGAAATGACAAACCTATTAATGAAAGAGGTGGACATAATCCTTGCAACCGGAGGCCCCGGCATGGTAAAGNNAAAACCTGCGGCGTCATCGAGGAGGATCCGGTCTACGGCATCAGGAAAATCGCCGAGCCGATCGGTCTGATCGCAGCCGTTATCCCGACCACCAACCCGACCTCTACCGCTATCTTCAAAACGCTGATCGCTCTGAAGACAAGGAACGCGATTATCATCAGCCCGCACCCGCGTGCAAAAGCTTCCACGATCGAAGCGGCGAAAATCGTCCTAGAGGCCGCTGTCAAAGCAGGTGCGCCGGAAGGCATCATCGGCTGGATTGATATTCCAAGCCTCGAGCTGACCAACCTCGTTATGAAGGAAGCTGATATTATCCTCGCCACCGGAGGCCCCGGCATGGTAAAGGCGGCGTATTCGAGCGGCAAGCCCGCGATAGGCGTCGGAGCGGGCAATACCCCTGCGATAATCGACGAAAGCGCGGATATTCAGCTTGCGGTTAGCTCGGTAATTCATTCGAAAACGTTCGATAACGGCATGATTTGCGCTTCCGAACAGTCTGTTATAGTTTCGGATAAAATCTACTCGAAAGTTAAAAAAGAGTTTTCTGCCCGCGGTTGCTACTTCCTTAAACCCGAAGAAACTGAAAAGGTCAGAAAAACGATTATAATAAACGGCTCGTTGAACGCTAAAATAGTAGGGCAGAGCGCGTTTAAAATAGCTAAGCTCGCAGGCGTTAAAGTGCCCGAAAGCACGAGGGTGCTTATCGGCGAGGTGGAGTCGGTCGATATTTCCGAAGAGTTTGCTCACGAAAAGCTGTCGCCCGTGCTTGCAATGTACCGTGCGGCAAGCTTTGACGACGCTTTGAATAAAGCCGAAAGACTTATAGCCGACGGCGGTTACGGTCATACATCTTCGCTTTACGTAAACGTAACGACTTCGCAGGATAAAATTACTCAGTTCGGCAACAGAATGAAAACCTGCCGTATACTTATCAACACGCCTTCTTCGCAGGGCGGTATAGGCGATTTGTACAACTTCAAACTTGCTCCGTCGCTTACGCTCGGTTGCGGTTCGTGGGGAGGCAACTCCGTTTCCGAAAACGTGGGAATAAAGCATCTTCTGAACATTAAAACCGTAGCGGAAAGGAGGGAAAATATGTTGTGGTTCAGGGCTCCCGATAAAGTATATCTGAAAAAAGGCTGTTTGCCCGTCGCGCTTGACGAGCTTAAAAACGTAATGGGCAAAAAGAAAGCGTTTATCGTAACGGACAGCTTCCTGTATAAAAACGGATTCACGAAGTGTATAACCGATAAGCTTGACGAAATGGGTATTTCTCATACGACGTTCTTCAACGTCGCGCCCGACCCCACGCTTGCATGCGCAATAGAGGGGACGCAGCTTATGCGCGCATTTGCTCCCGATACGATTATCGCGCTCGGCGGCGGCAGCGCAATGGACGCAGCCAAAATTATGTGGGTTATGTACGAGCATCCCGAAGCCGATTTCATGGATATGGCTATGCGCTTTATCGATATCAGAAAGAGAATTTACACCTTCCCCAAAATGGGTGAAAAAGCGTATTTTATTGCAATCCCCACGTCCGCGGGTACAGGTTCGGAGGTAACTCCCTTCGCGGTAATAACCGACGAAAAAACAGGCGTAAAATATCCGCTTGCGGATTACGAGCTTTTACCCGATATGGCAATAATAGATACCGACCTGCATATGTCCGCACCTAAGGGACTGACCGCGGCTTCGGGTATTGATGCGGTTACTCACGCGCTTGAAGCTTACGCTTCGATGATGGCAACCGATTACACCGACGGACTTGCATTGCAGGCGTTGAAAGTTATTTTCGAATATCTGCCCAGAGCGTATGAAAACGGACAAACCGACGTTGAGGCAAGAGAAAAAATGGCTAACGCCGCAACTATGGCGGGTATGGCGTTTGCAAACGCTTTCCTCGGCGTATGTCACAGTATGGCGCATAAGCTCGGCGCTTTCCATCATTTGCCTCACGGTATCGCAAACGCGCTTATGATTGACGAAGTTATAAGGTTCAACGCTGCGGAGGCTCCCGCTAAAATGGGTACGTTCAGTCAATACGATCACCCCCACACAAAGCGCAGATATGCCGAAATTGCCGAACACCTCGGACTCGACGGCAAAAACGATGACGAGAAGGTAGAAAAGCTGATTGCCGCTATCGACGAATTGAAAGAAAAAGTCGGCATCAAAAAGACGATTAAAGAGTATGATGTCGACGAAAAGAATTTTCTTGACCGTCTCGACGAAATGACGGAACAGGCGTTCGACGACCAGTGCACGGGCGCAAACCCCAGGTATCCGCTTATGAGCGAAATCAAGAATATGTATCTCAACGCATATTACGGTAAATAAAAAGGAGGAAAAAAATGAAAGCAGAAAATCTTATATTTTCAAGAGAGGACAAAAAAATCTATAAAAGCGGCGATAAGCTTATCAAGCTGTTTGATAAAAATTATTCGAAATCCAGCATTTTGAACGAAGCTTTGAACCATGCAAGGGTTGAGGAAACAGACCTCAACGTGCCGCAGATAAGGTCAATAGAAGTAGTTGACGGAAAATGGGCTATTGTGCTTGATTATATCGAAGGCGAAACTCTTCAGACGCTTATGAAAAAGCACCCCGAAAAGGAAGACGAATATCTTGAACTTTTCGTTGACCTTCAACGCACGGTACTTTCCAAAAAAGTTCCTATGTTGAATAAGCTTAAGGACAAAATGAACGCGAAGATTTCCGACGCCGACCTCGACGCAACAACGCGTTACGAGCTTCATACCCGCCTTGATTCTATGCCCAAGCACAATAATCTTTGTCACGGCGATTTTAACCCGTCAAATGTGATTATTACTGCTGACGGCACGCCTTACGTAATCGACTGGGCGCACGCGACCCAGGGCAACGCTTCTGCGGACGTTGCGAGAAGTTATCTGTTGTTCTATCTTGCGGGCGACGAAAACCTTGCAAAAAAATATCTTAGGCTTTATTGTAAAAAGAGCGATACGGCGATACAGTACGTCCAGAGGTGGATACCTATCGTAGCGGCATCGCGACTTGTAAAAGCACCCGAAACCGAAAAGGAATTTTTACACAGCTGGATAGACGTAGTGGACTACGAATAATCGGCAAAAAAACGGCTTACTTTTAAAGTAAGCCGTTTTTTTATTTGTTTATTCCTATTACGGTGCCGTCACCGAAGGTAAATTCATTTTTATTTTTTCCGTTTTCTTTAACTTCACGTACGGAAAATTCGCCTTTTTCACCATCGATATCGTATTTGACTTTGACGCTTGTTTTTCCGTGTTTGACCTCGCGCATTATTTTGTATTTACCTTTTGCATTACCTTTGCGGAATTCGAGTTCGTAATCGGTTTGTTCTTTACCGTTTTTACGTTCTGTTTCTAATTCTATAGCGGTTTGTTCAATTAATTTACCGTCGGAATATATACTGTATACATATTCGGTTTCGGTTTCGTCATTTTCGACGGAATTTTCCTGCTCCATTTCGATATAATTTTTTCGGTCGTTAAGATTATTATATGCGCGTATTTTCAGCTCGTTTTCGGTTTCTTCGCCGTCCTGTTCGAATGAACGTTCACCTTCGATATAATATTCTTTTCCGTCGATAATCATTTTGCCCGTAAACAGATACTCTTTTTTGGTTTTATTGTCGTCGATTTCCGAGTCGCTTAGTTTTTCAGTAAAATACATCGTATATATGATTTGAGCTCCGTCGGAATTCATACCTGTAATATTCATTTGTTTATCATACGGATAGGAAGGATTTGTATTTTCGATTGTATTTGTTTTTACTACGTCGTCACCGAAAAAGCTGTCAAGCGCGACATAATACTTGTTAAAAGTCGATATCTGTGCAATTGCGCGGTTGTCGGATAAAGGTTCGTTAATTACGTTTTTTGCCGCTTTTTTGGAATCCGGAGAGTTATACTCGAGCAGCTTCGCTGTGGAAACCGCACCAATACCGTAAACGTCGTCGGTTGACAGCTGAACAGGGGAGGGAATTATCGTGATATTGTTACGGTTTTTCAGCATTACAGGCAATAAAACAGCGAGGCAGACAATCATCGCAGCTGCGGCAATTGCCATAATGGCAATCAGTCTGCGCTTGCCTGACATGCGGACAGCTGTATTGCCGCGACCGGCATCAAGGTCGGCGTCAACGGGTTTATTTGCGGGCTGCAAAAGATTTTCCGCTTCCGCGGCCGATATTATTTTCGAATAGGGGTCGGATACGTCAAATTCAGCTTCTTTTTTCAATTGCTTTAAATAGTCTTTATTTTTCATAAATTTTATCCGTTTAAGGCCTCGCGCATTTTTGCCGTTGCATTATTATATTTCCAGCTGACGGTGGGAGTAGGCATTTCAAGCATTTCGCCAATCTCTCGCCGCTTATATCCGCATACCGTAGCCAACATAATTATTGTAAACTCGTCCTCTGACAGCACCTTTCTTGCAAGATCGGTTAACAAACCGAAATCGTCGGTTTCGGTAGTGCCGAAAAGCGCAGCATTTTCCGTTTCGTCAATCGGGCATTCCCGCATTTTCCGTTTTTTAACATTCAATGCTTCGTTTTTTACGATTCTTGCAATCCACGCATAGGCGTTCGTGCCGTCACGATATTTGTCTGCATTTCTCAGCATGCTTAAATAAGCGTTCTGCATTACGTCTTCCGCAGTAGCTTTATCGCCTACGATAGAGAGCGCGATATAATATACGGACTTTCTGGTGCTTTCGTAAATTTTATCGAACGCCGCCCGATCGCCGTATTTTAATTTTGTCATAAATTTGTCTAACGACATATATCTGCTCCGTAATTTTATGGCAAAATTATATAAAATAAACTAAAATTTGTCAAG
>DOCD01000138.1:6173-7211 GCA_003503945.1 Clostridiales bacterium
TAGCGCGCAATTAATTGCGCGCTATTTATCCGCATTTTATAAAACTTTGGTGGTGTTGTCCGAGAAGGTGTATTCGTAGTGCTTTTGCCCGTCATTATCGGTAATTTCACGAATTTTGAATTCACCCGTTTTGCCGTCGATATCGTATTTAACTTTCATAGTAACTTTATTTTCCCGTACCTCACGCCTGACCTTATATTTGCCTTTTGCCGCGCCTTGACGGAATTCAAGCTCATATTCGGTTTTTTCGATACCTGCGGTTTTTTTGGTTTCAAACTCGACAGCGGTTTTTTCCACAAGCTTGCCGCCGGTATAAATACTGTATACGTACTCTGTTTCGTTTTCGTTATCCTCGACGGAATTTTCCTGTTCCATTTCAACGAAGTTCAATCTGTCGTTTTTATCCGCATATGCACGGAATTTCAGTTCGTTTTCTGTTTCGTCCGAACCCGTTTCATACGAGCGTTCGCCTTCGAGATAGTAATCCTTTCCGTCTATAACCATAACGCCGACTAGCTCGTATTCGTTTTCGGTTTCATCTTCGTCGGTTTTGACTTTGGTTAGCGTTTCGGAGTAGTACATTGTATAAACAACGGGGTCACCGTTAAAATCTCTGCCGTTTACAGTCATTTTGAAATCATATGGATAAGCTTCGTCACTGTTGTCAACCGTGGTAGTACTGACGACGTCATCGCCTAAGAAGCTGTCAAGCGCAGTGAAGTATTCGTTAAATTTTTCAGCCTGAGCTTTTACGATATCGGTTTCATTGTCCGAATTATCGTTTGTTATTGCGCGTGCTCTTGCAAGATGTGTAACGGCTTGCGCCGACATCGTCGAGCCAAGAAGCCTCGCTGTGGTAACTGCGCCCATACCGTAAACGTCTTTTGCGTCTGTAAGAGCCGAGCTGTTGCCGTCAGAGCAGCCCGTAAACGCTGTTGCCGCTACCATGCCGATTGCCATACTTAAAACGAGTAATTTCTTTTTCACCTTAAAAACCTCCTTATAGGTGCAAATTATTTTGCTGATGCAAAATTCTAT
>DOCD01000125.1:0-21515 GCA_003503945.1 Clostridiales bacterium
CTTATATAATATTGTAGACCAGATTTTTGTCGGAAACAGCGAGCTGTCTACTCTCGGTAATGCGGCAACCGGCGTAGTGTTTCCTATATTTATTATAGCACAGGCGTTTGCATGGTGGATAGGTGACGGTTGTGCGGCGTATATGAATATTCATCAGGGGCGCGGTGACACCGAAAATACTCACAAATGCGTCGGCACGGGAATGGCGATTACACTTTTCGTTAGCGCTGTGCTGCTTGCGGTTTTTTATCCGCTTAAAAGGCCGATTTTAACCTTATTCGGGGCGTCGGAAAACAGTATCGGATATGCCGTGGAGTATTTTAACATAATCCTCGGATTTTTCCCCGTGTATATGCTTATGAATATGATAAACGCCGTCGTTCGTGCGGACGGTAGCCCGAACTGGTCGATGTTTTCAATGCTTACGGGGGCAATTATCAATATTGCGCTCGACCCGATTTTTATTTTTGCTTGCCGTTGGGGAATGTCCGGTGCGGCGTGGGCAACGGTAATAGGTCAAACGGCGTCTTTTATCGTCAGTATAATTTACTTGTTCAGAACGAAAACATTTCGTCTGACAATTAAAAGCTTTGTTCCGAGCTTTAAAGTGTTTTCAGAAGCGTTAAAGCTCGGATTATCCTCTTTCATTACGCAAACGACTATAGTAATTATTTCGCTCGTCTGCAATATTATGCTTGCAAAGTACGGTGCAATGTCGCATTACGGTATAGATATTCCCATTGCGGTTATAGGTATCGAAAGTAAAGTGTTTACCGTAGTTATTAATATTGTAGTTGGGGTTGTGCTCGGTTGTCAGCCGGTTTTGGGCTACAATATAGGGGCTAAGAATATAGGAAGAGTGAAAAAGCTTTATAGGTCGGTATTGTTTTGTACAATTGCGGTGGGGGTTGTTTCAACGCTGCTTTTCGAGCTTGCGCCGGATTTGGTAGTGGGCATGTTCGGTAAGCCCACGAATATCCCGAACCCCGACGATTACTGGGATTTTGCAAGAAAAACTTTTCGTATTTTTCTCGCTCTGGTAACTTTTACGTGCCTAATTAAAATGTCGTCGATATTTTTTCAGGCTGTCGGTAAACCTGTTTTTGCAGTTCTTACCTCGCTAATCAGGGATATAATTTGTTTTATTCCGCTGATTTGCATTATGCCGCTTTTTATGGGAATTGACGGAATATTGCTTTCTGCTCCGATTGCCGATTTATTAGCAATGGCGGTAACTTCAGTTTTTACAGTAGTGTATTTTGTAAAACTTAATAAAATCAGCGCAGTTTAAATAAAGATTATAGAAAAGCTCCGTAATCAGGAGTAGCCTGATTACGGAGCTTTAAAGTTAATTCCACGGATGGTTTTATTATCAAGCCAACCGTGGCTGGTTTGAGCAGCACCTTTCATAGCTCTATCCTTTCAATCTTAAAGTCGCAATAATATTCGGCTTCTTGTCCCTTAAATTTCAGCACACAATAATCAGGATCAATTACGCCTTGCTTATAGAAAAGCTTATCTCCGAAACGCCAAATTTCGTTTTTTGTGGCTTGGTCGGTACAAACTTGCATTTCGCCTGTTATTGCAACGCCCTGATACCTGAATTTTCCACGCTTATAAAAATAGATACAAGCTTTTTCATTCGCCAAATATTGTTTTATTTTATTTGAGGAAGTGTTTGTAGAAAAATAGATTTCGTTTCCGTCTATTTTGCGAGGAGCAAGCATTGCCCTTATTACGGGATAACCCTGCTCGTTTACAGAGGCGATAAAAGCCGTTTTTTGTTCAGATATAAATTCATATATTTGTGCCTTATTCATTGTTTACCTTTCATTAAGCTTCTGTATAATTTATAATAATTTTATCATAAAAAGTGACCGAAATCAATGATTATGGTAGTCGCACCTCGGTTAAATTAAATTCTTGATAAAAGTTACGGTATCGCTATCAATATCTACGCGCGTTTTATAGCCCACAGCCATCCAACTCGAAGCGTAAGAGTGTGTTTCTTCGGATTTAATTGACTTGGTGCACTCAACAGGAGTTGCGCCTTTAGCGGCGCGCACGGTTGACAGCCCAAGTCAAGGGCTGTCAGTCTGCGGTAGAGCCCGCAGACCGAGCCTTCCCTCAACTCCTGTAATGAGTTACAAAAAAATAATTACTGACTGTGCAGAAGCACGGTCAGTAACTATGGTGCACCATAGACGATAAAGGTTGAACCTTTAATTCGTCAATAGCCTTGTCGTTATCGGCAAGGCTTATTTCTTTAATTTCCTTGTCGTTGCCAAAAGTAAGGTATGTAATGATGTGGTCGTCATAAACAAACACTTTGTAAACAAGGTTGTCAATGAGTAGTTTTTGATATTCCTTGTCGTTCGGGTCGCCTTTTAGCATTTCGGCAATAAAGTCAATGATTTTCTCTTTCGTTTGTTTCTCACCCCGTTCAAGCTCAATTTGCGCCTTGCTTGCCGATAGGTCTTTTATCAGAATTTCTATCTCTTGCATTTTCTTTTCAATATTCGCCCGTAGCATATCGTTCCGCGCCAGTATAAAAGCGTTTGTAAGTTGTGCCGCCTCGTCTTGCGCGTGTCGTATTCGCGCCTCTATGCTCCGTAAACTGCTTTCGCCCGTGCGTTGTTCGTAGTAGTTTATCGTGTCTTGTGCGGCAATTTCGGCGTTTTCCCGTCTGCTCAAAAACTCGTAAACCGCGTTCGCAACCGTAAATTCAAGCGTGTTTTTGTTCTCGCTCGATTTATGGCAACCGCCTTTTCGCTTGCTGTGGCAAATGTAGTAATAGTGTTTTTGCCCTGTGTGGCTCGTACCGCCGCCCGCCGTCATACTGTCGCCGCAATAGCCGCAAAAGGCTTTTCCCGTCAAAATGTACGGCTCAACCGCCGAATTTGCTCCCGCTAAAATCTTGTTCTTTTCAAGCCGCTTTTGCACCGCTGCAAAAGTGGCTTTGTCTATAATGGCGGGGTATGTATGGTCGCAAACTCTCGTTCCGTGCATACAGTCGCCCGTGTATTTGCGGTTAGATAACCAGTTTTCAAACGTGCGGAATTTGAACGGCTTGCCCCTGTAAAGAACGTGCCGCTTGTTCAACTCGTCCGCGATTTCCTTTTTCGGCGTTCCGTGCGCGTATTCCGTGAATATGTAGCGGACTACTTCGGCTTGCTCCTCGTCTATGGCTACACGGTGTATAATGCCCTTGTTGCCGCGCTTGTCGGTGTCAATGAGCTTGTACCCGTAAATGAGCTTGCCGCCGCAATACGTTCCGTTTTTCACGCTTGTGTCAAGCCCGTCGTGTACGCGCTTGGAAAGGCGTTGCGAATACTTTTCGTCGTTCCACTCCAAAAACATTTCGTAGAATTCGCCGCCCTCGTCGTCGCTGATGGGCTGGGTAGCCGAAACAACTTTGATACCGTAATCACGTCGTAACATTTCTTTGTATAAAATGCTGTCGTGTCTGTTGCGTGCGAAACGGTCAAACATATATACGATTATGTATTGAAACGTGCCGCTGGCGGCGTCCTTTATCATACGCTGAAACGACGGACGGCTGTCGTTCGTTCCCGTCTTTGCCTTTTCGGGGTAAATGTTCAGAACATTGTAGCCTTGACTTTCGGCATATTCGCGACAAATGCGGACTTGCCCCTCGATAGTCATTTCGTTTTGCCCGTTTCAGTTCACACAGTCAGAACGAGCAGTCTATTGAGGGACAGTTGGCAGAGTGCCACGCTTTTGCACAGCGGAGCGACTTGCGCATAGTCCACGAGTACATAGACCGCGCCTTGACGGGAACGACGGACAAACGCCCCGACTTCTTGCAAATGATAGAGGACAGCAAGCGCAAAGGCTTTCAGTACGTTATCGTTTACCAGCTTGACCGCTTTGCGCGTAACCGCTAGAACAAGGCATCAATGCAATTTATAGCGACGGGCCAGTTCACACAAAAAAATCTAAAAAATAAGGAGACAACCCCATGGAAGAATTGATCATCGACTTCATAAAAACATACGGCCTGCCGCTTGCCGGCATAGCGCTCGCTGGCGTCGTTCTGCTCTGCATCCTGAAATACGGCAACGTATTCAGCAAGCTCGAGGAAAATGTGCGCCACTGGATCTATCTGGCGATCGCGGTCGGCTTCTCACTCATAGCTGCCGCCATCTACTTGCTGGCGACGAAGCAATTCGCGGCCGAGTATTACTTCGCCCTCGCTGGTGCTATCTTCACTCTGGATCAGGCAATATACGCAACAATTAAGGCGACGCCTCTCGGTGATTTATTGAGCAAAGCGTTCGATGCCATGTTCTCGAAAATTAAGAAACCCACCGCCGAACAGATCACTGAAACGCCGGAAGCAGACAAAACACCCACGGAAACCGCCGAAAAAGGCGCCACAACGCCTGAAAGCAATGACAGCGACCAAGTAAACGAATAACAATAAAAGCCCGCAGACGGTCAAACACGCCGTCCTGCGGGCTTTTTCTTTTTTGTCTGACGGCTATGCGCCGTACAGAGGAATTGAGGCGACGAACCCTGTACTGCATACAAACAGCTCCCAGTGTTCGGATACGCCTCCTGTGGTGGAGATAAGGGGATTCGAACCCCTGACCTATACGTTGCGAACGTATCGCGCTACCAACTGTGCTATATCCCCTCGTATGCTTACGCATCGGTACGACGCGGCAAACTGCGCTTATAACGATTTATTAAAATAAATCGTATTATCGCTTCGTTGCCGCTCCTCTTCCTAAAAATTTGCTTTACAAATTTTTAGGAGTTTAAAAATAATGCATAATTGAATGGTGGGAACAAATGGGCTCGAACCATCGACCTCTTGCATGTCAAGCAAGCGCTCTAACCAACTGAGCTATGCCCCCGTATTTTCTTTTGCTTGCTTGAATTGTCAAGCTTCTCGTTCGGCGTAAGGCATTCTCGGCTCGTCGCTCTAACCAACTGAGCTATGCCCCCGATAAATAATAACTGTAAATATCAAGCTATTGTATTATAACAGCTTTTTTTTCGCATTGCAAGCAATTACGGCGTTTTTTTCAAATATACCGTTGCGTTTTACGAATAAAAATGCTACACTTAAAAAGCAAGGTCGTTTAAAAATTTAAAGAGGTAAAAATTTATGACAAAGCAATTAAAAATCATTAAAGAAAACTGTCCGCAAAACCATAAGTGCCCCGCCGTAAAAGTGTGCCCCGTCGGCGCGCTTTCGCAGGCAGAACACGAAGCGCCGCTTATCAACCACGACAAGTGTATACGCTGCGGCAAGTGCGCTGCGTTCTGCCCGAAAAAGGCGCTTGTACTCGAATCGAACTAAAAAATCAGCGGAGAGCGTTTAAAACGCCCTCCGCTCTTTTTATGCCGCAGATTTTGCCTGAGCCGCTATCCACGCCCACATGGTTACCGCTTCGCCGCCGGAAGTAAGCGAAACCGTTTCCTTACTGTCCGTCTTTAAATCGGTAAGCTTTGTATCCGCCGTGTGCTTCTGCACGAACTTGCATTCGTCGCGGAAGGTGTATATCCACGACCAGTGCCCGTCGTAAGAGGTCTGCCCCACCGTCACGTTTTCGAACAGCGAGAAATACACGTTCGTCGCGCCTGCCGCAAGCAATTTGAGGTATACCTCGTTAGTATTCTGGTTGAGCAATTCGCCGAAGGTCGCCGGCCAGCCGCCGTTGTTTTTGGCTATCGGCAGAGTTCCGTCGTTTTTGGAATGCGTAAACCAGATAGGTATATCTTTGAGCTTGTTTATCATATCCGAAGTTAGAAGCTTGCTGTCATAGCATGCAGATACGGGATATGCCGCCGCGAAATATTCGCCGTGGTCGGCAAGAAGCTCCAACGTCATCCAGCCGCCGTTTGAACAGCCGCCGACGTAAATACGGTTAAGGTCGACGTCGGTGTTTACTTCCTCCGCGTATTTTTTAATCAGCTTGAACAGCGACTCTGTGTATACCGAATTTTCGGGCGAAGAAGCCTGCTTTCCGTCGCCGATATCCATCCACTGCGTGGGCGATTGAGGAGCAAGCACGTAAGCGCCTTTAAGGCTGCCCGACTTGAAATACTTCTGAACGGTGTCGTTCGAAAGCCCCGTGACCTGATTTCCGAGCACGGCTATCGAGGGGTCGGTGCCGCCCTCGCCGCCGCCGTGAAGCCATACTATGAGCGCGTTCTTTCCGCCGTCGTTTTTAAGCTCCGCGGGCTCGTAAGCGCCGTATTTAAGGTCGATTTTACGCGCCGCGGCGGGCGTGCCCCACTGAATATTATCGGTAAACGTACCGTTAAGGTTCCAGTCTTTGAGGCAGGGTACTTCCTTTGTAACGGTTACTTTACCGCCGAATTCGGTGTATGTGGCGTCGCCTATTTTCAGATTGCTAATGCTTAAATTTGCCGTCGAAAAATCCTTCCACGTATTTTTCGCCGTAGTCTGGTTGTACGTGAAGGGCGAAAGATTGCCAGCGAAAGACCAGTTGGCGTACGAAACGGCATATTCGATAGCCACGTATGCCGAAGAAGCCGCCGAATCCGCAAGCTTTACCCCGTCCTTGTCGCAAAGGTATACCTTATCGCCGCTGCCGCCGAGCCTTGCGCCGAGCGATACGCTGAAAGGATTAGCGTCTTTTACGGCAGAAGCGGGGATATTTTCCGCAAAGTGCAAAATCGCCTTTTCGATTGCGGGGCCGCCCTCGTAACCGCCTACGACGAGCTTCACGTCTACGTCTTTCTTGTAAGGGTTAGCCGTCGGGTCAGCCACGGCGGTCACCGTGCGCGAGGTAATGATATCCAGACAGTCCATATTGGGCACGGTCTGCGCAACGACGGTGATTACCACTTCGTTGAGTCCTTTTTTGACGTCGAGTTTGCCGAACGAAACGGGATCCCAGTACAGGTTCCACGTCATAGGCTTATCTTTACCCGCGCCGCGAAGCGTGGCTTCCTCGAATTTGACGGGCGCGCCGTTAAACGCAACCGTGAAATCCTTTTCGGAAACCTTCTGGTCTTCCACCCACATTGCGCATGTTTCCATATCCATCTTGGTGTTATTGCTGGTCGCGCGAAGCACGATTTTCGCAACGCCCGCCGTATCCGATTCAAACGAGAATTTCACCGTGTTGCCCGCAGTACCCAGATAACCGATTGACTTGCCGCCGCTTGCGGTTTCAACCGCTTCGACATAGCCCGTGCCCTGCTGGTTTTCGCTCGAAGGAGTACCCGTTATCGTAGCGTTTTCGGCTTCGAGGCGGTATCCTACCCTTTCGTTTTTGGCATTAATGAGGGTTTTCGTTTTGAGATTTGCGGTTGTCGGGTCGACGGAGTAACCGGCTAAATCGACCGAATCGGGGTCGAAAGAGTCGTCGGGGCCGACGGGGCCCGTGCTTTTCGGCGTATAATGCGCAAAAAGAGTTACGTCCTTTTCGACCTTATACGTATCGAGGGCGATTTTGTCGCCGCCGTCCGCAAGCGTGTACCACGCTTCGAAGTCGCAATTCTCTTTTGCCGCCGTGGGCGCCGCGGTAATCGTTTTGCCGCTCTCCACTTTGATGGTCGCGTTGCCCGTCAGCGTTCCGCCGTTGGCGTCAAACGTAACCGTGTACTCGGTCGTTTGGGGCTTAGGGTCAGTGTTGTTATCGCACGCGGCAAGTCCGAAACATAACAAAAGCACAAGCAGCGCGCAAACAACGGTTTGCAGTTTTTTAAACATTTTTTACCTCCATATTTTTAAGCGTTTAACGCTTTTTTTATTTTTTTATCGATATTTGAAAGTCGTGCTAAAATTGAAAATACGTAAACTCCGACACGCCTCCGAGCGACAAAAGGTACAGCCAGCACGCGCCTATCGCGAGCACGATATACACGTAAACCGAATACCTCTGCGCAAAAATTCCGCGGGAGTAAGCCGTCTGCTCGGAAAGCGGGAAAAGCTCCTCCCGCCCGTCTTTGCCGAACTCGCCGAAGTTATACACCATAGCCATACATACGAGCGCGCAGAGCAACTCCGCCGCGCCGACAGGGCTCATGTCCAGCGCCGAGAACGCGGCAGTAAAATAGTCCGCGCCGAAGCCGAAGTCGGAAAACAGCTTTATAAACAGCCTGCCGTACTCCGCAAGCGACGCCGAACGGAACAACAGCGCCGTAGGCACCAGCGCAACAAACAAAAGCATCTGCCGCGCAAGCCTTATCGGCGGGCTTTCGATATCCGCGCCGCGCCTTTTTAAAAATTCTTTGAGCGGCTTACCGAAAAGGTTTTCCGCGCTTATAAACACAGCCATAGCTATGCCCCAGAAAAAGTACGTCCAGTTAGCGCCGTGCCAGAGCCCGCACAGCCCGAACACGATAAAGTTGTTGAGTATCTTCCTTGCCTTGCCTTTGCGGCTGCCGCCGAGAGGTATGTAAAGATAATCCGCGAACCATTTGCTTAGGGTTATGTGCCAGCGACGGAAAAATTCGGTGACGCTGACGGAAAGGAAAGGTCTGTCGAAGTTTGTGGTAAGCCTTACGCCCATCATTCTCGCGGCTCCGGTCGCGATTTCGGAGTAACCCGCAAAATCGCAATAAATCTGCACGAGGAAAAGCGCGCCCGCGATTGCGACGGCAAGCGAGTTAGCCGCGCCTATATCCGCAAAAACAGAATTCACGTATAATCCGCACACGTCCGCCACCACGCATTTTCTGAAAAAGCCCGTAAGCAAAATGCGCAGCCCCGCGGCAAAATCGTCCGAGGATATAAACTGCTCTTTTCTCAGCTGCGGCAAAAGTTTGTCGGGCCTTTCTATTGGCCCCGCGACTAGCTGCGGAAAATAAGATACGAACAGCGCATAATAACCGAAATGATATTCGGGCGCGAACTTACCGCGATAGACGTCTATTACGTATGAAAGCGTCTGAAAAGTGTAAAACGAAATGCCTACGGGCAGGATTATGTCAAGCGACACGCTCTGAATATTCATAGAGAATAAATTCAGAAAATCAATCGCGCTTTTCAAAAGAAAATTGAAGTACTTGAAAAATACCAGCGTGCCGAGGCAAACGATAATCGTAAGCGCAAGCAAAAGCTTTTTAATTTTTACGTTCTTCGTCCTGTCTATTGCGATTGCCGCGCCGTAAGAGCAGAGCGTCGTCCCGAGGATTAGGAAAATAAGCCAGGCGTTCCAGCTCATATAGAAATAATAGCTTGCCGCAAGCAGCCACGCCCAGCGGAATTTGTGCGGAAGCAGCCAGAAAACCGCCAGCACTACGGGGAGGAAAATAAGAAATTCAAGCGAGTTGAAGTTCATTTTTTACCTCCTTTACCTCTGAACGAAACAAGGTTTAAGGCGAGAAAGACCAAAACGACAAGGCTGACCTCCAAAAGGTCCGCCTTTAACAGCAGAGCCGCAACCGTAGTAGCCGCGACGAGAATCGCGGATATCGCTGGGATTATGTAGCCCGACGGTTTAATCAGCGAAAACACGCACAAAAACGCCGCCGCGCCGTAGCCTGCAAGAAGCAGGTACGAGTTGAATATTACGCTTTCTGTCATCTTTCAAAAAATTTTTTCACGGTCTGTTTGTCGGGCTTGCCCGACGGAAGCAACGGAAGCTTTTTTACCGTCAGTATTTTTTCGGGTATCTCGTTTTTCAAAAGCACGTCGCGGAGCGCGTCCTTTATGTCGCTTTCCTTCACCCCGTCCGCCACAGCTACCATCGCGCAGGGGATTTCGCCGTATTTTTCGTCCTTTACGCCTACTACCGCCGCCATATGCACCCCGCCGAGATTGCACAGCGCGCGCTCTATCTTTCCGCAGGAAAGGTTCTCGCCGCCGCGAATGATAATATCCTTTATCCTGCCCGAAATAGATAAGCTGCCGTTTTCGTCGAAGTAACCCAAATCACCCGTTTTAAACCAGCCGTCCTTATCGAAGGCCGCCGCCGTCGCCACGGGGTCGTTGTAGTACCCGAGCATAACGGTAGGGCTTTTGACGCATATTTCGCCGACATCGCCGACGGGAAGCGGCTCGCCGTTTTCGTTTGCGATTTTAACTTGCATCGAAGCGAACGGTCTGCCCGTACCCGACGCCCTGAAATCAAACCCGTCGTATCTCGACATAGTCGTAATCCCGCCCGTTTCGCTCATGCCGTACGCATGAATTATCGTCATGTTAAGCGCGGTTTCAAGCCGCTTGAATTGCTCCGGGGGGCATGCTCCGCCTGACATAAGTCCGCACTTCAAAGAAGATACGTCGTAGTTTTTTCTACCCGCAAATTCTGCCGCGGTAACGTAAGTCGTCGGCACGCCGTGTATGAACGTTATCGAATATTTTTCTATACTCGACATCAGATATTCGGGATTTGTATGCGCGGGGAAAAACAGCGGATAGCCCGCCACGGTGCAGCAGAACGTCATTAAAAGCCCCAGAAGATGGTTTATCGGGGTGATAATCATTCCCCTTTCGGGTTGAAGGTACCAATCCGCAAGCACGGTGTTTTCCGCGTTGACAATCATGTTTTTCTGAGAAAGCGTAACCGCCTTGCTCACCCCCGTAGAGCCCGATGTAAAAATAATCATAGCGGGGCGTTCGCCGTCGGAAGAAAGCGGGAATACGCCGTCCGAAAAATCGGGGACGAAAGCATTTGCGCAGTCGCCGCGCAACAAACACGGTTTTTCGTCGGCGTATTCTATATTCGCCGCGACTTGCATTTCCACGCCCGTGTTTACAATAAATTTATTCACCGCGCCGTGAGGGTCGCAAAGCACCGCTACCCCGCCGACGGACATAATCGCATACATCAAAAGCACCGTTTCGGGCTTTCTTTTGCATTGCAGCGCCACCAAATCGCCCTCTCTTATCCCCGCGCCGTAAAGGGCGCGCGCATACGCTTCGACGGTTTTAAGCGCCGTTGCGGCGGTATAGCTTTTATGCTCGTCGAAAAGCAACGGCGCTTCGCCGTCTTTTTGCGCGAGCGCATAAAGATAGTCTGTTATGGTGCTCATAATATAACCGCCTTTGTAATAAAGGGGCGCAATATACGCGCCCCTTTCTCGTTCAAATAAAATTATTCGGGTGAACTTTCTTCCGACGCGCCTTCGGCAGCCTGTTCGGCTTCCTGTTTTTTGAGCGCTTTGCGTATCGCGAAGAAGCCCCAGACGCCGAACGCCGCAACCGCCGCGCAGTCGACCACGATAAGGATAACCACCCACATCGGGATTGCGTAAGCCCAGACGTTACCCTCGCCCATGCCGTTCATTGCGTTGGACTGCGCCACCGTATAGAGTATATTCTTAGTTGCCCGTCTTAAAAGATTTACGTCGGTCGCGCTTGCATTGCTTGCCTTGAAGCTGTTGGGGAAGCCGCCCTGAACAAGGTTCAAGTCGCCGCCCGCGCGCAGGAACTGGTCGGGGGACATATAACCGCTAGATTGCAGATTATAGTCGGTGATAACCGTGCCTTTAAAGCCCCATTCTTCGCGCAGAACGCCCGTAAGCAGCTCGTAATTACCGCCTGCCCAAACTCTGCCGATACGGTTAAACGACGACATAATCGCGCGGGAGCCGCCCTCTTTTACGATAATTTCGAAGGGTTTGAGATATATTTCCCTGAGAGACTGTTCGTTGAGCCATACCACGAGCCCGTTGGAGTCGCGGTTGGTTTCCTGGTCGTTGACCGCAAAGTGCTTGACGTAGGTATACACGCCCTTCTTGTTTGCGCCGATAACCACGTTTGCGCCCATTTTACCGCTCAGAAGAGGATCCTCGGAATAATACTCCCAGTTTCTTCCGGCAAACTGATTTCTGTGAATGTTTACCGCGGGCGCGTACCAGCCCGAATAGGGGCGACCGTCGCCTTTGACGTTGCCGAAAAGCCCTTCGATACCGACCATTATGCCCATATCGTGCGCAATATCAACATTATAGGTTGCCGCGATAACGCATTCGGAGGCATAGAAGCAGGTGCCGTAAACTGTCGGGTCGCCCATGAAGTTGGTGAAGCCTGCGGGCCCGTCGGGGTCGGTGGTTTTGGGTTTGTCGATTTTGTTTATGTACGCCGTATTGAAGTTGCCCGTACAGATAAGGTTGAGCATATCCTCGACGGAAAGCATATCGAGAAGCTTTTCGAATGCGGGGTCGTTATAGTCGACCGACAGCGATTTGCTGCTTTCGTCGAACTTGATAACGTCGTAAAGGTGTCCGTCCGAACCCGTTTTCGTCTTGGGCATTTCGGTCACAACGTAATCGCTTCCGTAAGTTTTATCGTACTCTTCCTGATTGTATTCGAGGGATTTGATAAACGCGCTGTCCACCGTCTTGTCCTCGGCGACGGGCATCGTGGGCATAGAAGACTCGAAGTTGTTTCTGTTGAGATACTGCTTAATGCGCGAGCCTGCGTCCTCGAAGCGGTTTTTGACGTTGCCGTCGTTATATAAAATCGTTTCGTCGACCTTGTACCTTACTTCGATACTGTCGTCGTCCTTCCAGCTTGCGTGCGCGTTTTTGCCTACGAATATCTTGTAATTGCCTCTTTCGAGCTCGTAACCGCTGTTGCCGTTACGGTTTACGTCGTTGTAGTCGTAAGACGCCATATCTTCGACTTTAAGCTTAATCGTGACATCCTTGCTTTCGTTCGGCTCGATAAGCTCGGTTTTCGCGTATCCGCCGAGTACTACGTGGGGTTTTTCAATCTGGTTTTCGGTACCTATACGGAAATAGGGGCTGTAATACAGCTGAACCACGTCTTTACCCGCGTAATTACCCGTGTTGGTAACGGTGACCGTAACGCTTATTTCGCCGTTCTTTTCAAGCGAGGAGCCCGCTTCGGGAGAACAGCTTTTCAGCTCCCAATCGAATGTGGTGTACGACATACCGTAGCCGAAGGGGAACACGACGTTCTTGCCGTACCACTCCTCGTCCGCCTCGTCGTATTCGCGTACGTAAGCCATCGTTTCCCAATAACGGTAACCGACGTAAATCCCCTCTTCGTATTCCGCGAAATAGTAGTCCTGCGGGGTGGTGCCTATGCTGTACCTGTTGCCGTCGGCGACGTTGTTGTTGCCTATGTTGTTCCATGTAGGGTCTGTTTTGAAATCCCTGACGTAGGTGTCGACCGTGCGCCCCGAGGGGTTTACGTTGCCGTTTAAAATCCTGCCGAGCGCGTTTATGCCCGCGCCGCCGGGGCTCGCAATCCAGACTGCCGCGTTAATGTCGTACGTGCCGTCGTCGAGGAAGCCGAGCTCCATAGACGTCGCGCAGTTGATTATGAGCACGACTTTATCGAAATCCTTGCAAACCTGAGTTAAAAGTTCTTTTTCGTTGACGTCGAGTTCGAGATAATGGTCGCCCTCGCCCCAGCCCGAAAGCGTTTTGCCCTTATTGTCGGTAGCCGTTCTGGGAAGGTCGAAGCCCTCGCCGCCGATACGCGAAATTACCACGAACGCCGCGTCCTTATACTGCGAATAGGATTCCTTTACCTTCGGGGTATAATCTTTAAGCGGCGTTTCGCCCGTGCTCAGCCCGAAAGTAACCGTACCCATATCGGGGTTTTTCGATCTGCCGCTGCCGGCAGCCTTGCTCGAATAAAAATCTTTGAGCGCGGGGTTGCAGTCGTAACCCGCCGCATCGAGCGCGTCGAAAAGGTCGACGTTGCTTGACGTGTCGCCGCCCGCCGAACCGCTGCCGCCGTAAACGAGGCTTACCGAGTTCTTGCCGAACACGCTTACCTTGGGCCTTGCGGAAGCTTTTTCGAGCTTGGATTCGGGCGTCCTCAAAGGCAGCGCGCCGTCGTTCTTCATGAGTATGAAGCCCTCTTCGGCAATCAGCTCGTTAAGCTTGTTCGCCTGAGCCAGCGCTTGCTTTTTGCTGTCGATTTGTTCGGTAGGCTCGAACTGTCTGAACCCGTAATCTCCGTCGTTTTCGACCGTATAATACTGATACTTGCTTGCGTCGCCCTCTCTGAGCACGCGGCGTTCGCCGCCCATTACGGTTTTGATGGTGCCGTAAAGGAAGGTGTTCTGCGTGATTACGAGCGATATTACGAGCAGAAGCGCAAGCACGACGCACGTGGTTATGTACCACGCCTTACAGCGTTTGAAAATAAGTTTGAAAACATTTTTGACTTTACTCATAATTCCCCCATTATCTGCCGTTGGTGTTGTATAAGCAAGGCGTCCAGCTGATTGTGGACGACGAAGTTATCTGGATATAGTCCAGACCGGGGCCGCCCGTCGACTGACCTTTAAGGAAGGTATTATCTTTAATCATAATCTGAATTACGTTGTCGCCCTCGACAAGCTTTGCCGAACGGGTTGCCGTGAAGTTTGCGAAATTGCCCCAGCTGCCCGCGCTCGCGCCGCCCTTGATGCTGAACTTACCGTAAGCAAGCGGCGTGCCGTTTACGATAATATCCATTTCGTTGGGGGTGAACGTAACGTCGCCCAACTCGCTTGCAAGCCCGATATCTATCTTGACGCCCGTAGCCGCCGCAGAAGATTTGAACTTGAATTCGAGTATGAGCATACAGTGCGTATAGCCCACGTAATAGTTGTTGCTTGCCCCGAGAGGCGCGCCGGGCTGAACCATCTGTTCCTGATTTGCCGCACCCGAGTAACCCGCGCCGACTTTGCCCGTAAGGTCTACGTATTCCGCCTCCATTTTACCGTCCGCAAGCGTAACCTCTTTATCCCTTATGGGTACGGTAACTTCGCAGCTCGCGGAGCTGTATCCGTCCGCCTTGCCTTCGACCGTGAACGAGAATGCGCGCGCGGAAGCCGTAGGCGTTCCGTGAAGCTTGCCGTCCGCGTCGAGCGTGAGCCCTGCGGGAAGCGCGGTCTTTGCGCTGAACGTAATATCCATCGTCGCGTCTTCGGGAGCAAGGTCAACCGAATATTCGGTGCCTACCGTCGCCGCGTCGAGCGTTATGAACGTAGGCAACGGAACTCTGGGTTCGGTGATTTTCAAAGTGAAATCAGCCGTCTTTGCTTCGCAGCCCTCCGCCGTCGCCTTTACGGTAATCGTAAAGTCGCCCATTTCGGTGGGTACGCCGTAAAGCGCGCCGTTTTCGTACATGGTGAGCCCTGCGGGAAGCTTGCCGCCCGTAAGCGTATATACGACGGGGTTCTGGTTGTCCGCAACGGCGACCTTAACCCCTCCCGTAAGCTTTGCGTAAACCGTGCCCGACATACCGTCGTCGAGCTTGCCGCCCGTAAAGGTGATAACGCCCGCGTCGGATTCTACCTCGTTGAGTCTGATAAGCAACGATATTTCAACCGTCGCAGACTCGTATCCTTCCGCGCTTGCGGTAACTTTAAAGTTCTTTCTGCCGCGCTCGGAGGGTTTGCCGTGCAAAAGTCCGCTCTCTTCGAGCGCGAGCCCCGCGGGGAGCGCGCTGTCTGCGGCAACCGTATATTTTATGTTTTTAGCGCCCTTTGCCGACGAAACGAGCGCCGTGTAGTATACGTTCTGCAAGCCCGCGTCTACGGTGACCTCTTCGAATACGAGCTTGGGGTTGGTCACGTTGATTTTCCACGTCGCGTCGACGGTGCCTATACCCGCCGCGGTGGCGGTTATAACTACCGTCGCCGAGCCGGTTGCGGTAGCCTTTCCGCTTATGACGCCGTTAGCGCCGAGCGTGAGCCCCGCGGGCAGAGTGCCCGATTTAAGCGTATACGTAACCTCGGTTGCGCCCGTCGCCGTAGCCACGGTCGCTTCCGCCTGTTTGTTTACTTCGATATTTATTTCGCCGTCCGCATAGGCGAAAGCGGCTGCCTTAACGGTAAGCGTGAACTCCGCTTCCGCGCTCAGCTTATCCGCCGTCGCGACGACCGTGAATTTGTGCGCGGATACGGCTTTCGCGGGTATGCCCGATACCGTGCCCGCGTCGAAGGTAAGCCCTTCGGGAAGGGTCGCGCCCTCCTTTAACGCGTAAGAAATTTCTTCCGCGCCCTCCGCCGTTGCGACCGAAGCGTTGTAAGCGACGCCCACCTGCGCTTCCGCAAGGGTCGTACCCGTATAGGTAAGCTTATCGCCGCATCCCGCAACAAAAACGGGGATTATAAAGATAAAAACGAGTATTAAAGATAGCCAGGATAATTTCGTTTTTCTTTTAACCATTTTTTCTCCTTTATTTTAACTGTTTGATTTTGGGCGCAAGGCGAAATTTACCTTTTCAGATAAATTTCGCCCGCACCTTGTCAATTGAAATTAAAACCTTTGATTATTTATCGGTTTTTCTGCTCTTTCTTACGATAATTACCGCAGCTGCAAGAACCGTGAGTCCGAGTCCGCAGAAAAGCGTTGTGCCGAATACGTCGATAGTGCTTCCGCAGCCGCTCTTTTCAAGCTCTTCTATTCTGGTATTTGATTCGCCCTGCGCCTTTTCAAGTTCCGCAAGCTTATCCTGAAGCTCTTTGATTTCCTTGGCGTGCTTTTCTTCAAGCGCCTTCATAGCCGTTTCGAGCGCGGTAATCTTGGTTTCGAGCGCGGTCTTGGTTTCGGCTGCTTCGGTCTTTGCCGCTTCCAGAGCGTCGGTAAGCGTCTTTACCTCGGCAGCGAGCTCTTCCTTGGTTGCCGCCGCGCCTTCGAGGTCCGTAAGCTTCTTGGTTAAATCGGCAATCTTCTTATCGGCAGCCGCGGACTGCGTCTGCAACGCCTCTATTTCGGAAAGCATATCGCCCATAGCCGCAAACGTGTCTTTGCCCATATATCTGACGGTCACCGTTGCACTCTGCCCTATGAAATTACCTGCCGCATTCTTGACGGAAACGGTTACCTGATATTCTGCGGCGGTTGTGCCTTCGATATATACGGTAACTAAGCCCGTTTCGGGGTCGACAGTCGCGCTGTGTACGTTCTTATCGCCCTCGATTTCAGCGTTGATGTCCGCGGGAAGCTTCGTGGGCTTCGTTGCGTGGCTCGTAAGCTTGTCGGAAAGGGTCAGCTCATAGGTAAGTCCTTCGAACTCGGCTTCGAACAGCTCGCTCGAAAAATCGATATCAAGCTCGTTCATATCCGAGAACATAAGGTACTGTTCGCCGAGAGTTGTCGTCGACTGATAGTCGGTAAGCTTGCTCATATTGCAGGAGTTGAGCGTCGCGTAGCTGAGGTTGCGCGCTGCGTTCCTTAAAGCCGTGAGTAAGGTTGCGGTAAGCATCTTATCGCCGTGCTTCTGGTATGCCGCGGTTATGTTCTTCGAACCGGTGGAGCCTACGTCGTTGCCGAGCGAAAGGTCGTTACCTGCCCTGACCATCTGTTCCTGATCCATATATCCGCCGTTGTACCAGTCGGTTACGACGATACCCTTGAAGCCCCATTCCTTTCTGAGTACGTTGGTAAGAAGGGGATAGCTTGCGCCCGCCCACGTCGTGCCTACGCGGTTGAACGAGGACATCACGCCGAGCGCGCCTTTGTGACCTACGTAAGCCTCGTCGTCGAACAAATCCGTGGAGTCGACGTCGATTGCGAGCTGGAAGGCTTTGAGGTAAATTTCACGCATTGCCTGCTCGGTCGCCCAGGTGGTGACGCCGTTACGGTTGGTTTCCTGGTCGTTTAAAGCGAAGTGTTTAAGGAAGGGGAATACGCCCTTGGACTGCATACCCTTAGTGAGGTAAGCCGCCATTATGCCGGAAAGGAATCCGTCCTCCGAATAATACTCGAAGTTACGTCCCGAGAAAGGAGTTCTGTGAATGTTTACGCCGGGTCCGTACAAGCCGTTGTAGCCCATCCACGCGCCTTCTTCGCCGATATGCTCGCCCTGCTCTTCGACAAGCTCCTTATTGAAGGTAGCCGCAACTATGCAGGGGGAAACGTAATAGCATCTTGCCGAGCCGTAGCCGTTTATCTGTCCTACGAATCCGAAGGGGCCGTCGGGGTGAATACCTTCGGGAATGCCTAAAACGTCGAACTTCTGCGAACGGAATTTACCGTTTTCGACGAAGTCCATAAGCTGCTGAGGCGTGAACTGGTTGAGGAATTTATCCCATTTTGCTTTTTCTTCCGCGGTGCCGTAAGGGTCGACGCCATAAAGGCTGCTCAGACGTATAACGTCTACTTGGTCGACCGTCTTGTCGCCCGTAAGCGGAGTGGTTCTCTGAGTGGGTTTTTTCGCGTCTGCGACAAACCAGGGCTGGTCCTTATCGTATGCCGCGCCCGTAGGGTCGGTATCGGAGGTTACGCCGTAAGCAAGCTTCGCTTCGAAAGCCGCGTCAACCGTCCTCTCCGCGTCAGTGGGTTTCTGAGGGAACGTGCCCGCGAAATCCGCACGGGTCATTTCGGTGATGCCTCTGCCCATTATGCCCGCCGAAATATCGTCGAACTGGTTGTCGCTGTGAGTATCGTTCGCGCCGTAAGTTTTCTTGTCGACGTTCATTTCGTATTTGATGCCGTCTGCAAGAGTGAACTCTTTTTTCTGCGCGTCGGGCGCGTTGTACCAGCCGTGCGAGTTGCTGCTTACGAACAGGTTGTATTTGCCCGCGTCAAGCTCGTAACCCTTGAATTTGTTTTCGTTCGCGTCGTCCCAGTCGTAGGAAGCCATCGATTCAAGCGAAATCTTCATGGTTACGGTCGCGCTTGCCTGAGGTTGAAGCAAGGGCGTTTTCGCAAAGTCGCCGAGGTTGACGTGCGCCTTTTCGATTTTGCCCGCGGTGTACGGAGCGGAGTAGTAAAGCTGAACCACTTCCTTGCCTGCCTTTTCGCCCGTATTCTTAACGGTTACGTTAACTTCTATCTCGCTGTCCTTATTGAGCGTTTCGGGAACCTTGAATTCAACGCCCGTGTATTCGAACGTGGTGTAGGAAAGCCCGTAGCCGAAGGGATAGCGCACGTTGTCGTTGTACCACTTGTTTGCCGTTGCGCCCGTCTTTTTGTCCTCTTCGAACGCGCGGGTTTCGAAATATTTGTAACCTACGTAAATACCCTCTTCGTACGTAACGCCGTTACCCGTCGAAGGCGAGCCGTCCGCTTTGAGAAGGGCGTCGCCCGCGGGCGACTTAATGCCCGAGAAAGACGGGGAGGAGCTCGTCGGGTCGTTGTACTCTACCGTTTTCTTGTTGGAAGCGAAGTTCTGCACCGACGGGATTGTATTGAAATCCTTAGCGTACAGGTCTACCGTTCTGCCGGAGGGGTTGACTTCGCCGTTTAAAATTCTGCCGAGCGCCGCAAAGCCCGTCGAGCCGGGCAAGCCTATCCAGAGCACCGCGTCGACTTTTTCGAGAATCGCATCTTCGAATTCGAGGGGCTGCGCCGCGTTGAGTACGAGTATAACTTTTTTGGTCGTGCCCGCTTTTTCCCTCGCGAGGTTTATAAGCGCCTTTTCGTTGTCGTCAAGCTGTAAGTAATGCTGTCCGGCGAGGTTGCCCGAACGTCCTTCGACGGCGTTGCCGAAGAAGAAGTCGGATACGTCGATGCCTTCGCCGCCCGTACGCGATACCATGACTATCGACGCGTCGAAGTCGGAAAGGCTGTTTTTCAGCTCGTCGGAATATTTGCTCTGCGGGGTTTCCGCGGTTATCATATCCGCCGCCTGATACTGGTATTGGGGTCTTTTGCCGCCCGAAACCTTATCGTTATCGTAGAACGCTTTGAGTTGGTTGTTGATAGTATAGCCTGCGTTCTTTATCGAGGTGTAGCCGTCGATACCGTCGCCCGACGAAGTGCTGAACGACGACGAACCGCCGCCGCCGAATGCGGGATTGCTCCAGTTTTTGCCGAGAAGGTTTAATTTTTTAACAGAGCTTGCCAAAGGAAGCGCATTGTTCTTGTTTTGAAGAAGAACAAATCCCTCTTCCGCGATGGTTTCGTTAAACTTGTTCGCTCTTTCCAGAGAGTCCTGACGGCTCTTCGCTTCGAGGTCGTATGTATGTCCCTCGTAACCCGAAGCTTCCGCACGCACGCTGAACGACATTACGTTAATTGCCGAAAGGGCGCACACCGACGCCAGAACGGCACAGCCGAGCGTTTTAACTACTTTGCTTTTTGTTCTGCTTTTTGCCACTTTTTTTCCTCCAAAAAAATTTTTTTGCCTCGTGACGGTTCGCCCGATATGCGCAACAGTGCATACAAAGCCCGCACAAAGCTTCGTCTGTGGGCAGTTTAATACACTCGGGGGCGGCGTGTCAATACCCAAAACACTTTGCGTATAAAATGCGGCACATTATGCATCAATGATAAAAAATAACAAAGACAAGCTTATTGTCTTTGCTATTTCACATATAATTAAAATAATTCACTTTATTTGGTTTTTCAGCCTTTGCACGACGCGCTCGATGTATATTTTGCTACCTGCGGTGGAGGGGTGGTAATTTGTGTCGTAAAAGTACTCTTTATCCATCACGCAGTCGTCGAACGTCATATACACGGCCGCCTTATCCCCCGCCGCCGCTCTTATCGCCCTTTCCAGCTCGTACCCGCGGCTGTAATCGAGCCCGTCTGAGTTTACGGGGCCGAACCCGACGAACACGCCGACGCCCATACCCGAAAGCGCCGAGTAACATTCGTAAAGCCGCCTTTTTGCGAGCGAATTTTCGAACTGAACGGTCGAAAGGATTTCGTAAGCCAGCCCCTCGTTGTCGAAGCCGCCGCGCCTTTCCGAAATGTTGTTCCCGCGGGCGTCCATATAGTCGAGCCCGTCCGAATAGTCGGAGGGCACGAAATCGTCGCTCGACATATATACAAGCTTGCCCGACAGATACTTCGAAAAGCCCTTCCACACCTCGTCGTATTCCGTAAGGTCGAGGCGGGCGACGAAGTCGTAATTGCATTCGAGGGTGGTAAACACCCTTCCGTCGAAGTTGTTGAGTACAAAAAGCTGGTGCACCGCGCCGGGCTCGGGATTATGCACGAACATATCGCCGCTTTTGAGATACGACGATATAAGGGCAATCTGGTACAGCGCGCATACACCGCCTATTACGCCCGTATTGAAAACCTCGTACCTGCCGCCTAACAAATCGTACGCGTAATTCGCGTCGAACCCGTACCAGACGGAGCAGCCCGCAAAAAGAATGAGCTTCGGCTTTTCGCTTTCGCACGTTTCGAGCAGTTCGAGCTTGTTTGCAACCTGTCCGTTTTCGGTACGGATATACGCGGGCGGCAGAACGGCGTTTATGCGCAGGGTGGATACGCGCGGGTTGTAGCCCATTGCGTTTTCGGAAAAAAAGACTATATCGTCCGAAAGGCAGAGCTCCTTTAAGCCGTCGCAATATAAAAACGCGAAATCGGCTACGTACTCTATACCCCTCGGCAAAACCGCGGTTTCGAACTTCGCGTTTTCGAAAGCGCGTTCGGAAATGCCCGCCACGGGATAACCGCCCAGCCTTTCGGGCACGGTAAGCCGTTTATCCCCGCCGTTATAGTCCGTAATAACGGCGGCTTTATCCTCTGAAACGCTTTCGCGTTCGAGCTCGGAAAGGGTTTTTTTATCCTCCTCGGCGTACAGCCTTCTCACGTCGTCCGCGTCTATAAGGCTGTACGTAAAGCAGCTTTCCGCCGTGTTTTTGCTCCACTCGGCAAACAGCGCCGAAGCCCCGCCGTAACGG
>DOCD01000125.1:21794-24970 GCA_003503945.1 Clostridiales bacterium
GCGCCGAAGCCCCGCCGTAACGGCTACCGAGCCCTATACGCTCGCCCGTTCCGTCGGCGCGAGTGTTCCAGCCGCGTAAAACGTAGCCCTCGCGGTAAATAAGCCCCGCACCCGTGTGCGTGTTCGGGCGGCGGTTCGGCACGGGGATATAGCCCGACGAAAAGCGCGTTTTATCCGAGTCCTTTATCTTCCCGCCGTTTGCGTCGTAGCTTATGCGCGGATTATACCCGTCAAGTGCCGACTGCCCCGCCGCGACGGGTATAACCGTAAGCGACGAGCTTTGCGTGACGTTTCTTACCGTTATTTCCACGCTGCGCCCGCCGTCGCCCGACGATAAGTCCGCGCCGCGCTCGTCGTACAGCACCTTTTCCTTAAATCCTCCGAAGCAGTACCCCTCTTTGAAAACGAGCGTAAACCCGACGTCCTGTCCGTGCGCCGCGCGCTGCTCGGGCGTTTCGCAAGAAAAAGCTTCGTCGGGATTGAGCGTTACCGTATAACGCGGGTCGGCAAGCTCGGCTGTAATTTCCACCGCCACGGAGTACTTGACCGCGTGCAGCGTCAACGTGACGACGCCCGCGTCCTCGGGCGAGGGTACGAGCGTATGCTTCACGTAATCTACCCCCGAAAGGACGTACCCGTCGTCGAGCTCGATTACAAAGCTTGCGTCGCCGCCGCGACGCATTACGAGCACGGGCGAACGGCACACGAAGCCTTCGCCCTCGGTTATTACCACGCGGCACTCGCCGTCGTCGTACTTTTCCGCGGGCTTGCACCCGAAAACAAATATACAGAGTATAAAGGCGGCGATAACTGCCGCCGCTTTTTTAAGTACTTTCATATCAACCCCGATACGCCGTCATAACCGAGGAAAACCTCGCCCAGAAATAGTCGGCGGCGTATTTTGAAAGCAACGAGCTTTTTACGTAAATCCTGCATTTCGGCGCGCCGTTCAAAAGCCCGCCCTGCACTATGCACGACGACGGATTGTCGTTGTCCGCGACGTAAAGCCTTTCGAGGTTGATGCAGCCCGAAAAGCTGTCGTCCGCAATGCTTCTTATATTGCTTTGCAGCCTTATCTGCGTAACGGACGTATTCCCCGCAAAGGTATCCGCGGAAAACGAAGTGATTTTCAGTCCGTTATAGGAATACGGAATTATAATTTCGCGCTGAGCCGCGCCCTTTTCGGTGAGCCCCGTAATCACCGCTTTACCGTCCTTTTCCGCATAGGTGAAGCAATCGGCACAGGTGTTGTCGCCCTCCGCCTCTGTCGGTTCGTCGGGTATCGGCGGCTTGTCGGGGACGCGAATTTGCGTGGGCGAGCTGTCGCCGAGCTCGGCTTTTATGTCCTTAACGAGCGTACGCGTATACAAAACCGCGCCCGCGCTGTTGCAATGGGTATTGTTGTCGTAAAACCATTCGCAATCGAAAACGTAATTTTTCGGGTCGCCCAGAATGCCGCAATCGAGCTTTTCCGCAAGCGCGTCGTAAAATTCGTCCAAATCCTCGGCGGAGGTATGGGGCGCAACGCCCGCGGCGTTCACGGGGGTAAACGCGTAATAAAGCTTCGCCCCCTTGGAAGAAACGTACTCGTTGTATTCGTTCACAAGCGCCGTAAATTTATCGTCCGTAATCCCTTCGTCGTACGAAACGAGCGAGGTCGCGTCGTACCCGCCCGACATTACGTTATGCGGACGGTCGTACGCGAGCATGCAGTTTTCGTCGAAAGAAGCGCTTGCATATACGCCGTCGGGGTCGGGCGCGGAGTCGTTGCGCCAATAGGTATATCTTTCGCCCGCAAACTCGGCGAACGCGCCCGTCATCGCGCCCATATCGGAATACGACACGTACTTTATGAGCCCCATATCCGACTCGATTGCGCGCCACACGTATCTTGCGCCGAAATATGCCGACTGCGCCTGTTCGGTCTGTTCGGGCGCAAGGATAACTATGTCGCCCTCCCGCACGGAAGCCTTCGAAAAGCCCATCATCGCCTTCGTGCCTATCGCTCCGTAAAGCCCCATCGGGCAGACCGTGTAGCCGTCTATCTCGCTTTCTATAAGGTCGCCCCTCAGCCCGAACGCAACCGAGCTGTTGCCGACGACGATTATGCGTTTGCCTGCGGTATCTTTCAGCCTTTGCACCATTTTCGGCAGCTCGGCATAGTACGTTTTGGAAAACTGCGGAGGCAGCGACACGCCGAATACGAATACGGCGAGCGGCACCGAAAGGGCTATGAAAAACGCCGCCGCGCAGGCTATCAGCGTCCTTTTAAGCTTTTTGTCCTTTATCATTCCTCTTTCTCTCCGCTTTCGCACGGCAAAGGCAGGATAACGAGCAGATTAAATTGGTTGTTTTCCACGCTTATCTGCATTTCGCCGTTGTATATGCGCGATACGTCGCGTATGCTTTTAATGCCGTAACCGTGATTTTCGGAATCGGCTTTTTTTGTTTTCGGCAATCCGTTTTCTATTGCGAGCTCTCCCTCGAAATAATTGCTTATAAGTATGCGGCACATATTTTTAAACCGCGATACGTTCAGCACTATTTCCCGCTTTTCCGCCTCGGGCACGTCCACGAGGCTCTCTATGGCGTTATCGAATGCGTTGCCGAAAAGCGAATAAATATGATAGGGCTTTAAGAAGCCCAAAAGCTCGCCCTGGGCGGAACAAACAAACCTTATGCCGCACTTTTCGCACTTCATAAGCTTTTCGGTAAGTATTATATCCAGTGCGCGGTTGCCCGTAAAAAAGTCGACGCCGATATTTTTTATCTCTTCGTCGGGAATCCCTCGCGATACCTTGTATTTAAGGTCGTGATACTTTATGTTTATCTTCTCGGCGTTCAGCCGCGCCCGCTCGTAATACTCCTTATCCTTATCGAGCAGAATCTGCAAAATCAGCTTTTCCTCTTCGAGGTTTGTGGTACGCACGTTAAGCATATTTATCACGAATACGGCTATGCCGTGCAGCAGCGAGAAAAGCTTGATGAAGCAGAACATTACGTCGCCCATATTCGTCTTTGCGTCGGCAAAGTAGCTTAAAAATACCGCCACGCCGATAAACACAGTCGCGGCATAGACGATTATGACGTGGTTGAATTTAAGCTTGGGCTGTTTATTGAGCCTTTGCGTATAGAAAAAGTAAAGCCCCGCGCCGAAGCCCAAAAGAAAAACGCAC
>DOCD01000092.1 GCA_003503945.1 Clostridiales bacterium
AGCTTGGGCTGTTTATTGAGCCTTTGCGTATAGAAAAAGTAAAGCCCCGCGCCGAAGCCCAAAAGAAAAACGCACGACGCAACGGGGTAAAATACGCGGTACGCATAAAAGCCGGCGTATCTTAAAACTATCCAGGACAGCGAATAGCACGCAGTGCTCAGGATATGCTGCGCGCAATAGGTTGTCAGCGAATAAAAAAGGCATTCCGCAAAATCTACCTTAAAGCTTGCGAAAATTGCCGAAAACAGAAAAACGTATATTATGAGGTAATAGTAGGGCAGTGGCAGGCTAAACAGCGCCGAAACGCCGAAAATAAGAAGATACGACAGCGGAAATACGGCGAAGAAAAATTTTCTCCTGCGCCAGAACGGCAACACGGCAAGCGAGATAAGCAAAAGCTGTATGACAAACTCGTTGCCGTACAATAAACCGACAAAATTATAATAAGTCCTCACCTGGTTTTCTCCGAGCCCTTCGAAAGAACGTAGTTCATAAGCTTGTCCGTAAAATCTTTTTTGAAATTGCGGCTTAACGGCAAAATTTCGTTATCGAGGTAAATCATATTCTTTCGTAAGGAATTTACGTAGCGCATATTTATGTAAAAGCTTGCGCTGGACTGTGCGAACAGCGGACTGTTCACGCTTTTCATAACCCCGCGCATAGAGCCGCGGCTGCGTATAATTTCGACGCTTTCGCCGTTCGAAACGCGGTAAAAGAGGTTATGCTTCTGCACCTCGATATAGACGATTTTATCGATGGGCACGAGCATATCGCCGTCGACGGTCTTTATATACACCTTTCTGTTTAAATCGGGTTTAAGCCGCGCGCACGCCTTTTTCAGGTTAGTGTAAAGCGAGTACTCCGTTACGGGCTTTATGAGATAACCGAGGGCGTCGACGGAATACCCGTCTATTGCATACTGTTCGAGATTGGTGCAGAAAAACAGAACCGTTTCGTATCCGCCCGCGCGCAGCTCCTTTGCGGTCTGCAAGCCGTTTTTGCCGTCCATGGCGATATCGAGAAAGACTATGTCGAACTTAGTAAAATCGCTTTGAAGCAAAGCTTCGCCGCTCGCAAACCCGTCGACGGAAAACTCGATATCGTTTTCTTTGCCGTATTTGCAAATCATCGCAGACAGCTTTTCCAAAGCCTCGTTATCGTCGTCCACAACAGCTATATTGTACAAAATATCCCCCTCTTTATTCAGGTCGAATAATCTTAATATATTCAATTCAGTATAAAATAACATGAACAATATTGCAACTGCGGCGGCAAATTAAGTACGATTTGCGGCACATTTAACCGCGCGAATTTTGTTTTATACGGCTTTTTAAGCGTATTTAAGCCTTTCGTATTTATAAATTACGCAAAAAA
The DNA here is from genome assembly GCA_003503945.1 of Clostridiales bacterium. Lineage (GTDB taxonomy): Bacteria > Bacillota > Clostridia > Christensenellales > Borkfalkiaceae > Coproplasma. The sequence continues at coordinate 1,375 of DOCD01000092.1, forward strand.
AGCGGGTTGCGAAACGCAACCCGTTTAATTGCTCTTTCACGAATACGACAATATCGTTTTCGCGATGTTTATATAGTGGTCGGCAATACGCTCGGCGCCCGTCGAAAAGGACAGGTACTGCGCCCCGACTTCGGGCGTGCACTCGCCCGAGCCAAGCCGCCGCAAGTGGTTGTCGCCCATTCTTCGCGTTACCTCGTCCACCTTCTCTTCGAAGGCGTTCGCCTTTTTAAGCGCGGCTTTATCGCAGTTTTCGTAGGCGAGCATTACGTTGCCGTAAAGGCTTCTTATAATCGCTTCGAGGTTCTCTATTTCCTTAACCGCCTCCTCCGAAAACCTTTCGCCGTCCTGCCGCAGTATGTCGGCGTACTCTACTATGTTTTCGGCGTAGTCGCCTACTCGCTCCAAATCTATTACCGAGCGAAACGCCGTGGATAAATACAACCTGTCGTGCTCGCTGAGCTCGGCTTTCAATAGCTTTGCCATATATTTAGTGAGTTCCGCGTTGATAAAGTTAAGCTTTTTTTCGTTCGTGCGGAACTCCTTTTCCTGTTCGTAGTCGAGCGTGCATATTATGCGGCAGGCTATTTTGAAGTTGGTTATCGATATTTCCGCCATGTTCATAATTTCGCGCTTTACCTGCTGAACGGCGATGGGCGGGGTTTTAAGCATGTGCTCCTCCGCGAATTCGAGGCGCATAACCTCCCCGTCCGCTCCGTCCTTTTTGTCGGGAATAATTTTCGTGACGGCTTTTACGAGCAAACTTGTTAAGGGCAGCACGATTATAACCGTAATCACGTTGAATATGGTATGGAACATCGACATCTGTATCTGCGGCGCGCCGGGGAACATCTTGCCGAAGATAAAGCCGTAATCTATCCCGCCGAGGCGCATAAACAGCCCGATAAGCATAAATACGACTACGCCGCTTACATTGAAAATCAAGTGAATGAGCGCGGTGCGCTTAGCGTTGCGGGTGCTCGTAAGCCCCGCCATAAGCGCGGTGACGCACGTGCCGATATTAGAGCCCATAGTGATATATATGCCCTGATTGAGATTGATAAGCCCCGTCACGACCATAGTTATCGACATCGAGGTCATAACCGACGAGCTTTGAACCACCGCGGTGAGAACCGCGCCTATAAGCACCAAAAGGAAGGGGTTTTTGAACGCGGCAAGGAAATTTTTCACCGAATCGAGCTCGGAAAAATGCTCCATTGCGCCGCTCATCATCGAAAGCCCGACGAACAGCATACCGAAGCCCGCGGTAATTCCGCCTATTTTTTGCAACCTGTCGTTCTTGGAAAAAGCGAGTATAAACGCGCCGACGCCCGCAAGCGTTGCGAATATCACCGAGGTGGAAACCGAATTGCCGCCGAACATACCGAACGCGACGAGCTGCCCCGTAATAGTCGTGCCTATGTTTGCGCCGAATATGACGGTCGCCGCCTGCGTAAGCGACATTATGCCCGCGTTGACGAAGCCTATAACCATTACCGTAGTCGCGCTCGAACTCTGTATCGCCGCGGTCGCCGCCGCGCCCACGCCCACGCCGACGAGCTTTGATTTGGAGGTTTTCGCGAACAGCTTTTTAAGCTTGCCGCTGCCGAGAGATTCGAGGTTGGTGCTCATCATCGTGCACGCTATCAGAAAGACCCCAACGCCCGCAATAAGCGTCAGAACCGAAGATATAATCGTAACAGTATCCATTAAAACTCCACAGTAAATTTACTTCCTTCCCCGAGCTTGCTTTCCACGCTTATATCCCAGCCCGATTTTTTGCAAATCTTTTTTACGACGGCGAGCCCCAGCCCGAAGCCACCGTTTTTGCCGCCGTGCGATTTATCGACCGTGAAAAACCTTGAAAAAACCTTGCCCATATTTTCTTCCGCAATGCCGATGCCCGTATCCTCCACCGCAAGCCTGCCCTGCGTCAGAGTGACGGTCACCGTCCCGCCCTGTTTGTTGTAGCGTATGGCGTTTCTCAAAAGGTTGCCGAACACCTCGCTCACCCTTTCGTGACGGCTGAAAATTTTGACACCGTCGTCGATATTCTCGATTACGGTAACCTGTTTTTTATCCGCCTCGGGTTTGAGCGCTTTTATCGCCTCGCGGGCGAGCGCCGTAAAATCCACCTCGTAAGGCGGCAGCTCGTCGCTGTCTATCTCGCCGTAATTTATTATGCAGGCGATAAGGTTTGTAAGCCGCTCGCTCTGGTTCAATATGGTTTTATACGCCTCGGCTTTCTGAGCTTCAGTCATTTTGCCCGAACCCAAAAGCTCGGCATAGCCGCGTATCGACGTGAGCGGCGTGTTCATCTCGTGCGTGACATTTGAAATGAATTCGTCCTTTGACTTTCGCGCCTGTTCGGCGAGCTCTTTTTCCGCATTGATTTGCGAAAGCTGTAACTTTATGTTGCGGTTGCGCTCGTTTAAAATGCGGGCTATGGGTTCGAGTTCGGAGTACTTACCCGTAACCACTCCGCCCGAAACGGCGTCCGCCGCAAGATTTTTGACGGGGTTTAATATGAAATGCGTCGCGACGAACGCGAGCAGAACGCAAAGCGCCAGATCGACCGCGAAGTACTGCGCCGCGGTGGGCAAAGTTCTGACGAATATATTCCAGTCGGAATAGACGTTAACGGCTATGCGCACAAGCTTTTCGCTGCCGTAGCTCTTGCAGAAATATATCATATTTTTGCCGAGCGTGGAGCTGCCCCTGACGGCGAAGCCCTCGCCGTCTAATATTGCGTCCTGCACTTCCTTTCTGTCCGAATGGTTGGTAAGCGAGTTGTCCGTATCGCTGTCGGCGATTACGTTGCCCCGTCCGTCCATAAACGTGACCCTCGCCCCGTTGAGTCTTTCGGAAAGAGAACGCGCGCCGTCCGCGTCGGAAGAGTATCCGCCGTCCTCGTACACGTTCATATATACGCGGAGATATTCCTTTCCGTCGTCGATAGTCGAGTTATAGTAAACCTGCGTCGCCGCGAACGTAAACACGAGTATGCACACGACGGTTATCCCCAGAGATAAAAGCAGTATTCTCCACTTCATAAAATTCTCCTTAAAAATTACGGCGCAAGCAAAACCGCGCTTTTGCGCCAGCGCACACAATTTGTCGCTTGCGACCTCAGCGGTGTGAATGCCCGCAATTATATAATTGTTTGCCCTTAAAATTGCGGGCAGAGCGGCAGAGCCGCTGAAAATCACGAAGAATTTTGCGCGCAGAATAGCGCAAAATTCTTGTGAATCACAATTTGTATCCTACTCCGAACACCGTTTCGATTTTGACGCCCGATTTGCGGAGGCGGGCAACGTGATTATCCAGAGTGCGCGTTTCCCCCTCGTCGTATCCCCACACCGCGGCAAGCAGCTTTTCGCGGGTTAAAACCTTGCCCGCGTTTTCGACGAAGTACTTCAAAAGGTCGTATTCCTTTTTGTTCAAGGGCAGAACTTCCCCGTTGAGCTCCGCCGTCATAGTGTCGGTATTGAGCGCGATATCCCCCGAAACGATAATGTTCTGCCTCTGCTTGCGGCGAAGCTGAGCGTTTACGCGCGCGGTGAGTTCGAGCACGGAAAAGGGCTTCGAAACGTAGTCGTCCGCGCCCAGATTGAGCCCGTTGACCTTATCCTCCTCCTTCGTAAGCGCGGACAGCATTATGCACGCGACTTCGGGATAGCGTTTTTTGAGGAATTGCAGCACTTCGAGCCCGCTTCCGTCGGGAAGCATAATGTCGAGAAGCGCCACGTCGGGGCGTTCCTCCAAAAGCGCAGCTTTAAAATCGGCGACCGTCGAAAAAGCCTTAAAGCTCAGCCCGTTCATTTCCAGCGCGACCCTTATGAGTCCGCATATGCTCGTATCGTCCTCTAAAATAAAAATTTTATCTTTCATGCTCTACCTCATAATAACATTAAAATGTATACAAAGTCGTATTAAAAATGTAATAAAATTGTAAAAACATTGTAGCATTCGCCGATAAAAAAGGCAACGGCAAATATGAGCTGTTTTTATAGTATTTGTATAAATATTCGTTTTTTATCAATTTGTTTGACTTTACGCCCCGAATACCTTATAATTTTTTAAAAGGAGCGACTATGAAACTTAAAGGCGCCGATATACTTATAAACTGCATACTCGAACAAGGAGTCGACACCGTATTCGGATACCCCGGCGGCGCGGTGCTCGACATATACGACGCACTGTACAGAAGCGGCAGGATAAACCACGTTTTAACCGCGCACGAGCAGGGCGCGGCGCACGCCGCCGACGGATACGCGCGCGTAACGGGCAAAACGGGCGTATGCTTTGCAACCTCGGGGCCGGGGGCGACCAACCTCGTGACGGGCATTGCGACGGCGTATATGGATTCTGTGCCCATGGTTGCGATTACCGGCAACGTGGGCTTAAACTTCCTCGGAAGGGATTCCTTTCAGGAAATCGATATCTGCGGCGTAACCATACCCATAACCAAACACAACTTTATTGTAAAGGACGTAAACGAGCTTGCGGACGCCGTAAGACAAGCCTTCCTCATTGCAGGCAGCGGCAGAAAGGGGCCCGTGCTCGTCGACATACTGAAAAACGTACAGACGGACGAATGCGAATATTCGCCCGAAAAGCCGCTTGCGTTCACGCGGCATAACCCCGACCCCGAAAGCATAGCGAAAGCCGCCGAGGCAATAAACCGCGCCGAACGCCCCGTTATTATAGCGGGCGGCGGAGTTATCGCCGCGGACGCCTCCGAAGAGCTTTCAAAGCTGTCCCGAAAAATCGGCAGTCCCGTAACGTATACGCTTATGGGCAAGGGCTGTATGCCCGAAAAGGACTGTCTCGGCATGGTGGGAATGCACGGCACTTCCGCGGCGGCGAAAGCCGTGCTGGAAGCCGACGCAATTATCGCGCTGGGCACCCGCTTTTCGGACAGAGTAGCCCTGAACAGAGAAAAATTCGCATACGGAAAAAAAGTAATTCATATCGACATAGACAGCGCGGAAATAGATAAAAATATTACCTCCTCCGTTCACGTCGTTGCCGACCTTAAAAGCGCGCTCGAAGCGCTTTTACCCCTCGTGGAAAAAAGACAGCGAAGCGAGTGGCTCGAAAAGGCTTACTCCCGCCCCGGGCACGCCGCAAAGACGGGGCTCGGTCAGCGCGTAATCGCGGCGGCAAGCAGACTTGCGCCCGCGGGCAGCCCGCTCATAACCGACGTAGGGCAGCACCAGATGTGGGCGGCGCAGCACTACGAAGTTAATTCGCCGAGGCTTTTCTGCACCTCGGGCGGACTTGGCACAATGGGCTACGGCTTGGGCGCGGCGATAGGCGCGGCGATAGGCACGGGCAAAACGGGCGTGCTCGTCACGGGCGACGGCTGTTTCGGCATGAACATGAACGAGCTTATGACCGCGGCTTCGAAGAGTGTGCCGCTCGTAATACTTTTAATGAACAACCGCGTTTTAGGTATGGTCAGGCAATGGCAGAAAATATTCTATTCGCGCAGATTTTCCGAAACCACGCTCGAAAGAAACGTAGACTATATCAAATTAGCCGAAAGCCTCGGGGCTAAGGGCATTGCAATCGAGGACGAAAAAGATATCGAAGGCGTTTTGAATTACGCGTTTAAAACCGCAGCGGAAGAAAAAATACCCGTGCTCGTGGATTGCAGAATTTCCTCCGACGAAAACGTACTGCCGATGATTAAGCCGAATTCGACCTACGACACTCAGCTCGAAGATATGGAGAACTGATTATGGAAACAGTAAAAAGATATACTATAAGCGCGCTCGTATCGAATAAAAGCGGCGTTCTGACGAGGATTTCCTCGCTGTACGCGCGCAGAGGCTACAACATAGAAAGCCTTACCGTCTGCGCGACCGAGGACGCGGAAATATCCCGCCTTTCGCTCATTTTGAAGGGCGACGAATACACCCTCCACCAGATGCTCAAACAGATGAACAAGCTCGAAGACGTGATAAAAACGGCATGCGCCGACGAACAGGACTGCGTTTACCGCCAGCTTGCGCTTATAAAGGTTGCGGCAGAGCCCGATTCGAGAAGGCAGATTGTCGAGGCGACGGAAATTTACAAGGCAAAAGTCGTGGATTTTTCGCCCGACACCATGGTGCTCGAAATCACGGGCGACCCTTCAAAGCTCGACGCGTTTATTAAGGTTATCGAGCCGTATAAAATACTCGAAATGCAGCGTACGGGCGTCACCGTGCTTGCGCGCGGCGCGAATACGCTTAGGCAAACTGTTATAAATTAAAACAACCTTAGCGGCGTCTTTTCGTCGCTTTTCGTACGCGGCTCCGTTCGGTGTACGTCTATGTACGCCTCAGTCGCCGCGTGCACAAATCAACCGAAAATGCGCACACTAAGGCGCGAAGCGGTTTTAACGGAGTAAATTTGCCGATAAGACGAGGAAAAGCCCGCAGATAATCCAAAGACGGATTATCAAGGGTTTTGACAAAGTATGAGCGCAAATTTACCCGTTAAAACTTGTTCGAATTTATAACAGCTTGCCT